>JBIOYJ010000177.1:0-25636 GCA_044870105.1 Gaiellaceae bacterium
CGGCTCCGCGTAGCCCGGCTCGAGCCACGGCTTCATCGCGTTGAACTTGTCCCAGAACGGCTGCATGTCGACGACGAGGTCCTTCACGATCGGGAGGTTGCCCATCGCCGAGATCACGGGCACGCGGCCCGACTTCGCGATGTCGTACATGCGCGTCTTGCACGCGAGGACGGCCGCGCCGTCCATCCGCATCCCGCAGGAGCCGCAGATCATCATCCGGCAGCTCTTGCGGTAGGAGAGCGAGCCGTCGACCTGGTCCTTGATGATGTCGAGCACGTCGAGGAGCGTCACCCACTCGGGCGCCTCGACGTCGTAGCGCTCGAGCTTGCGCTCGCCGGACTCCGGGTCGACGCGCCAGATCTTGAGCGCGACCTGAATCGTCTCTTCACGCGGCTGCGTGGCGGCTTCCACTCAGTACTTCCTCTCTTCGGGCTGCCAGTTGGTCATCGTCACCGGCTTCCAGTCCAACACCGGCTCGCCCTTCTCGAGCGTCACGATCGTGTGCTTCAGGAAGTTGACGTCGTCGCGATCGGGATAGTCGTGCGGGCGCGCGTGCGCTCCGCGGCTTTCCTTGCGCTCGATGCCGCAGACGACCATGCACTGCGCGAGGTCGAGGAGATACCCGAGCTCCAAAGCCTGCGTGAGGTCGGTGTTGAAGACCTCGCCCTTGTCCTCGACGACCACGCGCTGGTAGCGCTCCTTCAGCGAGCGGACGATCTCGCCCTGCCGCCGCATCTGCTCTTCGCGCCGGAAGACGCCGAAGTTCTCGTGCATCGTGCTCGCCAGCTCGTCGCGGATCTTCCACGGGCGTTCGCCCTCGCTCCGATCGAGCAGCGCCTTGAGCTCCCGCTCCGCGTCCGCCTCGACGCTCGGCGGGACCTCGACCGTCGTGTGCGAGAGCGCCCACTCCGCCGCGTGCCGCGCGGAACGCTTGCCGAACGTGATCGTCTCCATCAGCGCGTTGCCGCCGAGACGGTTCGCGCCGTGGACGGAGACGCACGCGCATTCGCCCGCCGCGTATAGGCCCTCGAGCGACGTCCTGCCGTCGAGATCCGTGTCGACGCCGCCCATGTGGTAGTGGGACCCAGGGCGCACCGGAATCGGCTCGTCGATCGGGTCGACGCCCGCGAACACCATCGAGAGCTCGCGGGTGCCGTGCAGCCGTTCGAGGATCCTTTCGGCGCCGAGGTGGCGCAGGTCGAGCAGGACGTTGCCGTCGACGCCGCGGCCCTCGTCGATCTCGGTTTGCTCCGCCCGCGAGATGACATCGCGCGAGGCGAGCTCCATCGCGTTGGGGGCGTAGCGCTTGAGGAAGCGCTCGCCGTCCGCGTTCAGGAGGTATGCGCCCTCGCCGCGGCAGCCCTCGGTGATCAGCACGCCGGTCGGCGCCAGCGTCGTCGGGTGGAACTGCATCATCTCCATGTCTTTCAGCGCGACGCCCTCGCGCAGCGCCATCGCCATCCCGTCGCCCGTGCAGGCGTAGGCGTTCGTCGTGCCGGCGTACAGACGGCCCGCGCCGCCGGTGGCGAGGATCACCGTCTTCGCGCCGATCGACTTGAGGCCGCCATTGATGAGATCCCAGGCGATCACACCCTGGCAGCGGCCGTCGTCGACGACGAGCTTCCAGGCAAAGAACTCCTCGTAGGTCGGGATCTCGCGCTTCATCACCTGCTCGTACAGGACGTGGACGAGCACGTGGCCCGTGATGTCCGCGGCATACGCTGTGCGCGGCTCGCCGGCGGCGCCGAACGGGCGCTGGGCGATGCGTCCATCGTCCGTGCGCGAGAACACTGCGCCCCAGTTCTCGAGCTGGTAGACGTCCTCGGGCGCCTCGTCGCAGAGCACCTGGATCGCGTCCTGGTCGCCGAGGTAGTCCGATCCCTTGACCGTGTCGAACGCGTGCTTCTCCGGGTCGTCCTCTGAGGCGTTGCCGAGCGCCGCGTTGATGCCGCCTTCGGCGGCGCCCGAATGGCTTCGGACCGGGTGGATCTTCGAGAGAAGCGCGACGTCGGCACCCCCATCGTGCGCCTCGATCGCCGCCCGCATTCCCGCGCAGCCGGCGCCTACGACGAGCACGTCGTGCTTCGCTTCCACCACTTCAGGACGCTATCGGAAAGAGGCTGGGATCCGGCGCGTCACTGCGGGCGCGGGCCGGCGGCGCGGATCTCCGGCTCGACGTCCTCGAAACGCTCGAAGTTCGCGTGGAACTTGTCCGCGAGCTCGCGCGCCTTGTGGTCGTAGGCCGCGGGGTCGCGCCAGGTCGAGCGCGGGTCGAGCAGCGATGACTCGACACCCGGGACCTCCCGCGGCACGTCGAAGCCGAAGATCGGATCATCGCGGTACTCGACTCGGTCGAGCTTGCCCTCCAACGCCGCATGCAAGAGGGCCCGGGTGGCGGCGATCGGCATCCGCTCGCCCTCGCCGAAGGGGCCGCCCGTCCAGCCCGTGTTGACGAGCCACGCCGTCGCGCGATGCTGCTCGAGCTTCTGGCCGAGCATGCGCGCGTAGGCCGAGGGCGGCTGCGGCAGGAACGGCGCGCCGAAGCAAGCGGAGAAGGTCGGCTGCGGCTCCGTGACGCCGATCTCGGTGCCGGCCAGCTTCGCAGTGAAACCGGAGAGGAAGTAGAAGAGCGCCTGCTCGCGCCTCAGGCGCGCGATCGGAGGCAGAATCCCGAAGGCGTCTGCCGTCAGGAAGACGACCGAGCTCGGGTGGCCCGCCCGCTTGGTCGGGAGCGCGTTCGCGATCTGCTCCAGCTTGTAGGCCGCCCGGGTGTTCTCGGTCTTCGTGTCGTCGTCGAGGTCGAGCACGCCGTTCTCGTCGACCATCACGTTTTCGAGCACCGTCCCGAAGGTGTGGGTCGTCCGGTAGATCTCGGGCTCGGCCTCCGCCGACAGGCGGATCACCTTCGCGTAGCAGCCGCCTTCGATGTTGAAGACACCGCTCTCGCCCCAGCCGTGCTCGTCGTCGCCGATCAGGTGTCGCTCAGGATCGGCCGAGAGCGTCGTCTTCCCCGTTCCGGAAAGGCCGAAGAAGATCGCCACCCGGTCGTCGTCGCCGACGTTCGCCGAGCAATGCATCGGCAGGACCCCGTCGAGCGGGAGCCGGTCGTTCATGAGCGTGAAGATCGACTTCTTGATCTCCCCCGCGTAGTACGTCCCGCCGATCAGCACCTCCATCCGCGAGGGATGGAGCACGACGAACGTCTCCGAGCGGGTGCCGTCCTCGTCCGGCTCGGCCTCGACCGGCGGCGCGTGCAGGACGAGCGCTTGCGGCCGATGCTCCTCGAGCTCGTCTTCGCTCGGCTCGATGAAGAGCGTCTTCGCGAAGAGCGCATGCCACGGACTGTCGGTGATCACGCGCACGCCCAGGCGATGAGCCGGGTCGGCACCGGCGAACGCGTCGACGATGTAGAGGTCGACGTCCTCGAGGTGGGAGACCACCTTCTCTCGCAGACGCTCGAAGCTGTCCTCGGGAAGCTCGGCGTTGACGTCGCTCCACCAGATGCGGCTCTCGGACGCCGGCTCGCGCACGATGAACTTGTCCTTGGGCGACCGGCCGGTGTGGCTGCCGGTGTCGACGACGAGGGGACCGCCCTCGGCGAGCACGCCGTCCCCGCGCGCGAGCGCGTGCATGTAGAGCAGCGAGGTCGTCGGCTGGTGGTGGACGCGACCGGTCGGCCGGATCCCGTGCTCGGAGAGATCCATCCGGCCGAGCAGGTCATACGTGATCGCTATCGCCGTCCTCCTTCCGAGGAAATCGCCCGAATTTCGTCCATCTGCAAGGCGGACGAAAGCGCCCGCGTATCGTACGGCCTCGTGTTGGTGCGCGCGCCGGATCGGCCACTGTCCGACGGTGTGGTGGCACTGCGTTTCTTTGTCGAGGACGACGTTCCTGCGATTGCGGCCGCGTGCGCGGAGCCCGAGATCGCGCGGTGGCTCGACCAGGTGCCGCAGCCTTACACCGAGGACGATGCGCGCGCCTACCTTGAGCTCTGCGAAACGGCGTGGAACGAGGGAACGATGTCCACGTTCGCGATCACCAACGCCGAGACGGGCGAGCTGCTGGGCTCGATCGGGGTTCGCCACCTCACGGGTCTCGACGAAGGAACGTCGGAGGTGGGCTACTGGGTCAAGCGCGAGGCGCGAGGGGGCGGCGTCGCAACGCGTGCGCTGCGCCTGATCGCGCCGTGGGCGCTCGCGCAAACCGACGTAGAACGCCTCCAGCTCCGCGCCGACATGGAAAACGAGGCCTCGTGGCGCGTCGCGGAGAAGGCCGGCTTCCGGCGCGAAGGCGTCCTGCGTGCGGCTCGGTACAACGCCCGGCTCGGACGTCGCTCCGACTTCGCCCTGTACTCGCTTCTTCCAGGGGAGCTGCCCTAGGAAGACGGGCAGCCGCCGCGAATCGTGTTGCGTGAGCACGCAGGCAGCGATCGAGCGCTTCCTCGAGAGCCCTAAGCTCTCTCAGGCGACGCGTCGCGCCTACCGCGTCGACGTCGAGCAGTTCGCTGACTGGTTGGGCGAACGGCGCGAGAGCCTGGACGACGTCGACGCGCGCACGCTCGCCGCCTACGCGGCCGAGCTCGGGCGCGCCGGCCGGCGGCTTGCGCCGGCGACGATCGGCAAGAAGCTCGCGGCTGTCCGCTCGCTCCTGCGGTTCACCCTCGGGCCTTCGAGCGTCCCCGATACCTCCTTCGCGCCGCGGCGGCCGCGGCGGCTCCCCGACGCGCCGAAGCCGTCGGAGATCGACGCGACGCTGGCCGGCCTCGTCGGAAACGGCCCGCTGAGCCTGCGAAACCGCGCTCTGCTCGAGCTGGTTTACTCCGCCGGCCTGCGCAGCGCGGAGGCGGTCGGCCTCGATCTTGCCGACGTCGACTTCGAGCAGGAGACGATCCGCGTGCACGGCAAGGGCGACAAGGAGCGGGTCGTCCCGCTGGGCGAGGAGGCGGCGTACTGGCTTAGCCGCTACCTGCGGGAGGCGCGGCCGGAGCTCGTCCGCGGGGCCGAGAACGCGCTTTTCCTCTCGGTCCGCGGCCGGCGCCTGGACACGAGCGCGCTCCGCCGGCTCCTCCCGCACCCGCACCGGCTGCGCCACGCGTTCGCGACCCACCTCCTCGAAGGTGGCGCCGATCTGCGAACGATCCAGGAGCTGCTCGGCCACAGCTCCCTCTCGACGACGCAGGTCTACTCGCACGTCGACGCCCGCCGGCTTCGCAAGGTCTATGACCGCGCCCACCCGCGCTCGTGAAACCCGCCTCGGCCTCCCGATGACGCTTGTAACAGGGTTTGTGTTGCATCACTCCTTCCAACTAACCCCTCTCCTCAAGAGGAATCGCCCCCTATTGAAGAGTAGAGGGGATAAGTGATGCAACACAAAGGACGCACAAAGTCCGCTGATCCCGACCTCGAGGGTTTTCTCGCGCTGCTTGTGGCACAGCGGGCGCCCCGGACCGTCGAGGCCTACCGCCGCGACCTGACCGCTCTGGGCAAATGGCTCGGGCATCCCGTCGCCACCGCATCGACCGCGGAGCTGGAGCGCTATCTCGCCGAGCTGCGTGCACAAGGTCTTTCCAGCGCGACGGTCGCGCGGCGCACGGCCTCGACGCGCTCCTTCTTCCGTCATCTCGCGCTCCTCGGCCGCCGCGAGGACAACCCGGCCGCCGCATTGGAGCTGCCGCGAAAGACCCGCCGTCTCCCCCGCACGCTCTCGCCCGCGGAAGCTCAGCGCCTGATCGAGGCGTCACGCGGAACGACGCCGCGCGCGCTGCGCGATCACGCGCTGATCGAGCTCCTCTACGGCGCGGGTCTCCGCGTGAGCGAGGCGGTCGGGCTCGACCGCACCGGGGTCGACCTCGACCAGCGTCTGGTTCGCTGCTTGGGGAAGGGCGGCAAGGAGCGAATCGTTCCGCTCGGACGCCCGGCGGCCGAAGCGCTCCGGCGCTACCTCGCGCGCGGCCGCCCGTTCCTCGACCGGCGCCACCGGCCTGAGCTCTTCCTCAACGCACAGGGCGGCGCGCTCACGCGCGCGGGCGTCTTCCTGATCCTGCGGCGGCTGGCCGAGCGCGCCGGCCTCGAGCCCGAGCGGATCCATCCGCACTTGCTGCGCCACTCGTTCGCGACGCATCTGCTCGAGGGCGGCGCCGACCTGCGCAGCGTGCAGGAGATGCTCGGCCACGCCGACCTCGGCACCACGGAGCTGTACACGCACGTCAGCGACCGGCGGCGGCGCGAGCTCTATTTCCAGGCTCATCCGCACGCCCGCAGGCGCCGGAATGTTTCGTACTCCGACCAATCAGGGGACAAGGATTGAGATGCCGGCCGATCCACATACCGCAGCCCTCTTCCTCTCGATCACGGGCGTGGGCGTGTTGATGGCCTTCTCCGGCGTGTTCAAGAGCGTGCTCGAATGGCGGCGCCCGCGCCGGATCTGCCCTTCCTGCGGGCGCCACGTCGGCTCCCGCGGCGCCTGCGCCTGCCGTTAGCGAGAGCGGGACTTCTTCGTCAAGAGCTCGGCGACCCGCTTCGCCGTCGCGCGCAACTCGCGGTCTTCCTCGTCGTCTCCCGCGATCCCTTCGAGCAGGACGATCGTGTCACGCTGCGCCGAGCCGTTCTTCAGGCAGAGGATCGCCAGCCGTCGCACCGCCGCATTGTCGTCGGCGTTCGCCAGCTTGTGGAGCAGCGGCCGGTCCGCGTTGACCGCCCCCGGCGAGTCCCTCGACAGCAACTCGAGCGACAGCACCGCCGAGCCTCGGCAGGCCGGGCTTTCGTCCTCCAGCCCGCGCCGAAGCAGCTCCAGCTTCTGCCGGAACCGGAACTGGCCGATCGACCGGTACGCGACGGCCCGCTCGCGATAGTCCGAGCTGCGGGCGGCCGATTCGACCTCCTCCGCCCATTGCGAACGGAGCTGCGCGACCTCCCGTTCCGCACCGCGCTCGGCCAGGGCGGCCGCCTCGCCGGCGGCTGTCGCGAGGTCAGACAGTGCTCAGGGACCGTGGGCCCGGACCGACGTAGCGGTCGGCGGGACGGAAGAGTCGGCCCGTCTGCTTTTGCTCCAGGATGTGCGCCGACCAGCCCGCAACGCGCGAGCAGGCGAACATCGCCGGCGTAAGATCGGGCGGAACGTCGGCCGCATCCAGGAGAACCGCCGAGTAGAACTCGACGTTCGTGGCGATCACGTAGTCGGGCTTGCGCTTGTGGAGCTCGGCAAGGGCCGCCTCCTCGAGCGCCTCGGCCACCTCCATCCGCGGCGACCCGACCTCCTGCGCAACCCGTTTCAGGATTCGCGACCGCGGATCCTCGGCGCGGTACACGCGATGGCCGAAGCCCATGATCTTGCCGCGGCTGTCGAGGATGCTCTTGACGTAGCCCTCCGGGTCTCCCGTGCGCGCGACCTCGTCGAGCATCGGCAGGACACGCGCGGGGGCACCGCCGTGGAGCGGACCGCTCAGTGCGCCGACGGCCGCGGACATCGCGGCGCCGCAGTCGGCTCCCGTCGAGGCGACGACGCGGGCCGTGAAGGTAGACGCGTTGAGCCCGTGCTCGGCCGTGCAAATCCAGTACGTGTCGATTGCCTTGACGTGGTCGGGGTTGGCCTCGCCGCGCCAGCGGAGCAGGAACTTCTCGGCCGCCGTCTCTCCCTGCTCGACGATGTCGTCGGACGCCGCCTCGCGTCCCTCGGCGACGGCCGCCGACCGCGCGACGATCCCCATCATCTGGGCGGAGAGCCGGCCGAGGTCGTCGCGAGCCTCCTCGTCGTCGATGTCGACGAGCTTCTTGAGCTTCCACTCGCCGGCGAGATGCGCAACCTCCGACTGAAGGTCGGCCGGGGCGTTCCCGGTCAGGTTCTTCGGCTCGTACGGCTCCGGGTCGGGCATCTTCGACTCGATGTCGTCGTCGACCAGCAGCCCCCACACGTTCTCGTACGGGTAGCGGCCGACGAGCTCCTCGATGTCGTAGCCGCGATAGCGGAGCGCGCCGCCCTCGCGGTCCGGCGCCGCAATCGCGGTCTCGACCGCGACCACGCCCTCGAGACCCGGCTTGAACTCGTTCACGACGGGGAAATCTAGCTAGAGTCCGGCGCCGTGGCGCACGAGGTCACCTTGATTCCGGGCGACGGAACCGGGCCCGAGATCGCCGAGGCCACGCGCCGGGTGCTCGAGGCGACCGGCGTCGAGTTCGAGTGGGACGTGCAGCACGCGGGCGCCGACGTGATGGACGAATACGGCGGGAATCCCCTGCCCGACCACGTTCTGGACTCGATCAAGCGCAGCGGCACGGCGTTGAAGGGCCCGATCACGACGCCGGTGGGGACCGGTTTTCGCTCCGTGAACGTGACCCTCCGGAAGACGCTCGACCTGTACGGCCAGGTGCGCCCCTGCAAGTCCTACCCGGGCGTCCGCTCCCGTTACGAGGACGTCGACCTGATCATCGTCCGCGAGGCGACCGAGGATCTCTACGCGGGGATTGAGTTCGAGCAGGGATCGAACGAGGTCGCGGAGCTGATCGAATGGCTCGAGGAACGCGGCGGGCACGTCTGGCGCGACTCCGGGATCTCGATCAAGCCGATCTCGATCGAGGGCACCAAGCGGATTGTCCAGTTCGCGTTCGACTACGCGCGCCGCAACGGCCGAAGCAAGGTCACTGCCGTGCACAAGGCGAACATCATGAAGTTCTCCGACGGCTTGTTCCTGCGGGTCGCGCGCGAGGTGGCCGAGGACAACACCGACATCGAGTTCGAGGACCGGATCGTGGACAACCTATGCATGCAGCTCGTGCAGCGGCCCGAGGAGTACGACGTGCTCGTGCTGCCCAACCTCTACGGCGACATCGTCTCCGACCTCGCGGCGGGGCTGGTCGGCGGCCTCGGGCTGGCGCCGGGCGCAAACTTCGGCACGCACGCGGCGGTGTTCGAGCCGACGCACGGCTCGGCGCCGAAGTACGCGGGCCAGAACAAGGTCAACCCGATGGCGATGATGCTCTCCGGCGTGCTGATGCTCCGCCATCTCGAGGAGAACGAAGCCGCGGACCGGCTCGAGAGCGGGATCGCCGAGGTGATCTCCCAGGGCGCCAGCGTCACCTACGACATGAAGCCGACCCGCGACGACCCGACGGCGGTCGGGACGAGCGAGGTCGCCGACGCGATCATCGACAAGCTGGGAGCGCGGGTTTGAAAAGAAAAGTCACCGTGGTCGGCGCCGGCAACGTCGGCGCCACCTGCGCGCAGGTCCTCGCCACGCGCGACTACGCCGATGTCGTGCTCGTCGACATCGTCGAGAACCTGCCGCAGGGCAAGGCCCTCGACATCAACCAGATGGGCCCGGTCCTGGGCTACGAGCCGAGCGTCGTCGGCACGAACGGCTACGAGGAGAGCGCCGGCTCTGACGTCGTCGTGATCACGGCTGGAGTCCCGCGCAAGCCCGGCATGAGCCGCGACGACCTCGTCACGACGAACGAGAAGATCGTCGGCTCGGTCGCCGAGCAGGCTGTCGCGCAGTCGCCGGACGCGATCCTCGTCATCGTCTCGAACCCGCTCGACGCCATGTGCCACGTCGCGAAGAGCGTGTCCGGCCTCGCGAAGGAGCGAGTGTTCGGCATGGCCGGGATCCTGGACGCCGCGCGCTTCTCGACGTTCATCGCCTGGAAGACGCAGGCGTCGGCGAAGGACGTCACCGCGATGGTGCTCGGAGGCCACGGCGACCAGATGGTTCCCGTCGTCTCGGCGACGAACGTAGGCGGAATTCCGCTCCGCAAGCTCGTTCCGGCTGCCGAGATCGAGGAGATGGTCGAGCGCACCGCCAAGGGCGGCGGCGAGATCGTCGAGCTGCTCGGCACGTCCGCGTGGTATGCGCCGGGAGCGGCCGCCGCGCAGATGGTCGACTCGATCGTGCTCGACCAGAAGCGCGTCCTCCCGTGCACCGCCTACCTCGAAGGGGAGTACGGGATCGACGGGCTCTACATGGGCGTCCCCGTGAAGCTCGGGGCCGCCGGGATCGAGGAGATCGTCGAGCTCGACCTCGACGACGCCGAGCGCGAGGCCCTGAACGCCTCCGCCGAGGCCGTGCGCGAGGTCGTGGGCGTGCTCAGCGTCTCCGCGTAACGCGATGGATCTGGGCCTGCAAGGCCGGACCGCGATCGTCTGCGGCGCGTCGGCCGGGATGGGTCTCGCGATCGCCGAGGGGCTCAGCCGTGAAGGCGCGAACGTTGCGATGTTCGCCCGTCGCCGCGAAGTCCTCCAGCGCGAGGCCGACCGGCTCGGGGCGCTGGCCGTCCGCGGTGATGTCACCAACCCGGCCGATCTCAAGCGGCTCGTGGACCGAACGGTCGAGGCCTTCGGCGGGATCGACATCCTCGTCAACAACAGCGGCGGCCCTCCGCGCACGAGCGCGCTCGAGCTCGACGACGACGCGATCGAAAGCGCGGTCGAGCTGCTCCTGCTCTCGGTCGTTCGCCTGACCAACCTGTGCCTGCCGCAGCTCGAGCGAAGCGGCCGCGGCCGGATCATCAACATCGAGTCGAGCACGGTCCGGGAGCCGGCCGACAACCTTGCCCTCTCGAACGCCGTCCGCCCGGGCGTGATCGGCTGGGCGAAAACCCTCGCACGGGAGGTCGGACCGAAGAAGATCACCGTCAACTCGATCGCGCCGGGCCGGATCGACACCGAGCGGCTCGCCGAGGCCTTCGCGAATCGGCCGCGCGCCGAGTACATGGAGGAGATCCCGCTGCGCCGCTTCGGGAAGCCGGAAGAGATCGCACACGTCGTCTCCTTCCTCGCCTCCGACCGGGCGAGCTACGTGACGGGTACCGTGATCCCCGTCGACGGCGGTCTCCTCCGCAGCATCCCTTGACACGGCTTCTCTCCCCATTCCGTCTCGCAGTTGCGGGACTGGTCCTGCTCGTGGCCGTAGCGGCCGCCCTGTTCGTGGTGCCCTCGAACTCGTACCTCTTCTTGCCGGATCCTGCGCATCAGCTCGGCCCGCTCGTGCGGATCCAGTCCGAGCGGGACGACCACGACGGCGGCGGGATCTACTTCGTCGACGTTCGCTTCCGGAAGGCGCGCCTGCTCGAACGACTCTTCCCGGGAATCCAGGACGGCGCCTCGCTCGTCGACGAGTCACAGGTCAAGGCGCCGGGCGTGAGCGAGAAACAGCAGCGCCGGGCCGACCTCCAGGAGATGGCGCTCTCGCAGCAGATCGCGACCGGGGTCGCGCTCCGTTACCTCGGTTACCGCGTTCCGGGCCTCTCCGACGGAGCGCTCGTCGACCGTGTGCTCCGCGACGCTCCCGCGCGCCGAGTTCTGCGCGCCGGCGACAAGATCGTCGCCCTCGACGGCAGGCGCGTGCAGACGATCGCGGACCTCCGACGGATCGTGGGCGAGCATCGTCCCGGCGAGAGCGTCTCCGTTCGCTATCGGCGCGGCGGCTCGGTCCGCTCGGCCCGCTTCCGCCTGATCGCAGACCCCGACGACCCACGGAGGACGATCGTGGGAGTCATCCCGGGGCTCGAGATCAAGCTCCCGTTGCGCATCAAGATCGACACGCGCGGCGTCGGCGGTCCGTCCGCTGGTCTCGCCTTCGCCCTCGACGTCGTCGAGGAACTTGGTCGGGACATCGACCACGGCTATCGCGTCGCGGCGACAGGCGCGATCGACGAAACCGGCGCAGTGCTCCCCGTCGGCGCTCTGAAGCAGAAAACGCTCGGCGCGCGCGAGGCGCATGTGGACGTCTTCCTCGTGCCCGCGGGGGACAACGCACGCGAGGCCCGACGCTATGCGCACGGGCTACGGGTGATCCCTGTGCAGAACTTTCCCCAGGCGTTGCACGCACTGGCAACTTTGCCTGCAAAGGCAACGTCAGGGCCCTCTTAACCGCTTCTTCATAAGCCCCGGAAACTGCGGGTTATTCCGCTCAGGCAACTCTTGCATTGCGCTGTTGGCTCCCTAATATTGCGAACCGTCAGGCAGCGGCCCCTCGCTAGAGAGAAGGAGACGATGAGCAAGAAGGCTCAGGCATCCTGCGACGATTGCTATTTCCGACGCGCAGGATTGTGCGCGCTTGTGCTCGAGGCTCCGTGTCCCACCTTCCGGCTGCACAGCCGCGGCCGGCTGACGCCGCCGCGGCAGCCGCGCCTCGTGCCGCGCTCGCTCCGCGAAGCGCACGCGGCTTAGACTCTCCCTCTCATGAGGTTGTTCCGCCGCCGGCTCGAGCCCGGCGAGTTGCAGGAATTTCAGCCGCGCCTCTACGCAACCTTGATCGGGCTCTTCCTGCTCTTCGCCTACGTGATCGCGTTCGTCGTCGAGAACGCCAAGAAGGTCAGCCTCCATTTCGTGCTCTTCACCGCGCGCGTCTCGCTGATCTGGCTGATCCTGCTCAGCCTGGTGATCGGATTCGCAGGCGGAATTCTGGCTTCTCAGCTATACCGCCGCAGGCGCCGGAAGTAGGGCGGCCAGGCGCGCAATCCCCTCGCCGATCGCCTCCGGCGAGACGAAGCTGAAGGCAAGCCGCGCCGCCGTCTCGCCGCCGCGCCCGCCGGCGTAGAAGTCCGAGCCCTTCACGAACGTCACGCCGGCCTCTTCGGCGCGAACGAGGAGGTCGGCGGCGGACGTGCCGGCGGGAAGCTCGAGCCAAACGAAGTACCCACCCTGCGGACGGTTCCAGCTCGCCTCGGCGGGAAGCTCACGCTCGAGCGCGGCGAGCATGGCGTCGCGGCGCGCGCCCAGCAGCCCTCGCACACGCTCGAGGTTCGGCTCGAACAGACCGCGGCGGATGAACTCCCACACCGTGGCCTCCGCGAGCACGTTCGGCGAGATGTAGGTCGAGACCGCGAGGTCGGTGACCGCACCCGCCAGCCGCTCGGGCAGGACGAGATAACCAACCCGCAGGCCGGGAGCGACGGTCTTGGAAAACGACGACGAATAGACGATCGCCTCAGCTCCGGCAAGCTCGAACAGGGTCGGCGGCGGCTCGCCTTCGAAGCGCACGAGCCCGTAAGGGTCGTCCTCGAGGATCAGCAACTCGTGCTCGGCGGCGAGTTGGACGAGACGCCTGCGGCGTTCGGCCGACAGCGTCCGCCCGCTGGGATTCTGGAAGGTCGGGATCGTGTACAGGAACGCCGGCGCGGGACCATCCGCAAGCAAGCGCTCGAGCACCTCGACGTCGAGGCCGTCCGCGTCTTGCGGAACCGCGAGGACCTCGGCGCCCAGGCCGGCGAGGATCTTCAGCGGCCGGTCGTAGGTCGGCGCCTCGACGACGACGCGGCCCGGATGGCCGCCGAAGAAGTGCGTCGCGAGGAAGACGAAGCCCTGAAGTGAGCCGTTCGTCAGCAGCACACGGCTCGGATCCACGCCGTGGCGCTCCGCGACCCACTCGCGCAGCGGCTCGTATCCACCGCCGCCTCCGTAGGAAAGCGCCCGTTGACCGTCACCTTCGATCGCTACCTTGGCGCAGTCGGCGAGCTCCTCGACCGGCAGACATTCCGGGGCCGGCACCCCGCGCGCAAAGGAGATCGTCACGAAATCGAGTCTAGAGAAGTGGGCGGCTACGGCCGAAGAGGAGAAAGGCCCGCTCTTGAAGATGCGACGTCTGACACTTCTGACCGCCCTGACGGCGCTCGCGCTCGCGGCGCCTGCCGGTGCTGCGCGCGCGCCGACGATCCTCGTCAAGTTCACGCAGCCGAGCAAGTCTGCGGCGAAGGTGACCGCGCAAGGCAACACGCTCGCCGAGCTGACGGCGACGCGCACGGCCGTGGTCCGCCTCGCGCCCGGCGAGTCGGTCGCGGCCGCCCTGGCCGCCTACCGCCGTCGGGCCGACGTTGTCTACGCGGAACCGAACCACCGCAGAACAGCGTTCCTGGCAGATCCCAACGATCCAAGGTTCGCGACCGATCAGTGGGCACCGCAGATGGTGCACGCTGTCGCCGGCTGGACGCTCTACCCCGGCTCATACGGCGCGACCGGAGGCGTGCCGCTCGCCGTGGTCGACACCGGAGTGGCCGGCGGGCACGAGGACCTGGGTGGGCGCGTTCGAACGGACCTCGGCGCAAAGTGCCTCACCTCGACCGGTTGCGTCTCCGATCCCGCAGCGGACGACGAGGGCCATGGGACGCACGTCGCCGGCATCGCCGCGGCCACCACGAACAACAGCCTGGGCATCGCCGGGCTCGCCTACTCCTCCCCCGTGATCCCCGTGAAGGTGCTCGACTCGAGCGGCTCGGGCTGGGATTCCGACATCGCGGACGGCATCGTCTGGGCGGCGCAGAAGGGCGCGCGCGTGATCAACCTCAGTCTCGGCGGGTCCGACCCTTCGGTCACGCTCTGTGACGCCGTCGCCACGGCGATAAACACGTATCACGCGCTCGTCGTCGCGGCGGCCGGCAACAACGGCGACTCGTCGGCCAACTACCCCGCCGCCTGTCCAGGCGCGGTCGGCGTCTCCGCGACCGACTCGTCCGACCAGCTCGCCTACTTCTCGAGCTACGGCACCGGGAACGTGTTCGTGTCCGCTCCCGGAGCCTTCATCTGGTCGACATTCCCGACAACGGTCGTCTGCGACTACGAGGGCGGCAGCGGGTATTCCTACTGCCCCGAGAGCGGAACCTCAATGGCCGCGCCGCTCGTGACAGGGATTGCCGCCTTGCGGATCAGCGAGTACCCAAGCTCGGGCGTGGCGGACGTGAAGAAGGTGTTGGCGACGACATCGGACAAGATCGGAGGCGTCACGTACGGCGCCGATCCGTACTCCACGTGTGCCGGCTGCACCTGGGAGCAGCACTACGGATACGGGCGCGTCAACCTCGCGCAGGCGCTCGCAGGATCGCCGCCACCCCCACCGCCTCCGCCGCCTCCGCCGCCTCCTCCTCCTCCTCCGCCGCCGCCTCCGCCGCCTCCGCCACCCCCGCCGCCCGCCGACGTGACTGCGCCGCGCGCGCGGGCGTTCGCCGCTCTAGGCCGCCGTCGGCGGGTGATGAAGCTCCGCTACATCGTCTCCGACGACAGCGGGCGAACACAGGAGCGCCTGCGCGTCTACCGCGGGACGCGCGTGCTGGCGACGTTTACGCGCCGGCTGCGCGAGACCGACGCCTCCGTGCCCTACTGGGCCCTGTGGCGCGCGCCCAACCGGCGCGAGCGCCTGCGTTTCTGCGTGCGTGCCACCGACCCCAGCGGTCACCGCGCGAGCAGCTGCGCGCTGCTCCGGATCCGCTAGACGTCTTCCGTATCGTCGTCGAGGACCCGGCGGCGCACGATCCTCCGCACCTCGGCGAGGAAGCGGGCGGTCGCGTCCTCGAGCTCGCTCGAGATGAAGGAGCCCGGGATGCCGCGCTCCCCCAGCTCCTCGCCGTCATCCTGCTCTTCGTGCTCATCTCCCGAGTTCATCCCTCGCCGGACCAGATGCCGGCGCGGACGCCGACTTGCGCCTCAGGCGCGGGCGCCGGCGGTCTCGGCGGCGAGCTGCGCGACCTCGGTCGGCGTGGTGCCAACGCGGACGCCGTGTGCCTCGAGGGCCTCCTTCTTCGCTTCGGCCGTGCCGGAGGAGCCGGAGATGATCGCGCCTGCGTGGCCCATGGTCTTGCCCGGCGGCGCGGTGAAGCCCGCGATGTAGGCGACGACCGGCTTCGACATCTCGGCCTCGATGAAGAGCGCAGCCTTCTCCTCTTCCTCGCCGCCGATCTCCCCCACCATCACGACGAGCTCGGTCTCGTCGTCGGCCTCGAAACGCTCGAGGATGTCGACGAACGACGAGCCGACGACGGGGTCGCCGCCGATGCCGACGATGGTCGAGTTGCCGAGGCCGAGCTGCGTCAGCTCGTGTCCGATCTGGTAGGTGAGGGTGCCGGAGCGTGAAACGAGCCCGACCGCTCCTTCGCGGAAGATCTCGGCGGGAATGATCCCGACGTTCGCCTTGCCGGGCGAGAGAGCGCCCGGGCAATTCGGGCCGAGCATCGTGATCCCGCGCGGTCGGATGTAGTTGTAGATCCGGAGCATCTCGTGCGCCGGCAACCCTTCGGCGATGCAGATCACCGTGCCGATGCCGGCATCGACCGCCTCGTAGATCGCGTCGGCGGCGAAGCGCGCCGGGACGAAGACCATCGCGGTGTTCGCGGCGGTCTCCTGCACCGCTTCCGCGACGGTGTCGAAGACAGGGATCCCCTCCACGTCCTGCCCACCCTTTCCGGGCGTCACGCCGGCGACGACGTCCGTGCCGTACGCACGGTTGCGCAGCCCGTGAAAAGAGCCCTCGCGGCCCGTCAGCCCTTGCACGACGAGCCGCGTGTCGTTGTCGACGATGATCGCCATTAGCGTTTCCTCGCCTTCAGCAAGATCTTCATGTCGCGGATCGTCTCACCGTCGATCCGATGGGCCAGTAGCTCGCGCACGCGGTCGGCATCTCTTCCGACGCAGCCCGTGCGGGCGAGCCACGCGTCGAGCGGTTGGCGTTTCTCGACCAGCTGCACCTCTTCGACATTGAGGCCTGCCTCCGCGAGGAAGGCGCGCCACTCCTCCTCGCTGTACGAGCGAACGTGAGTAGGGTCATGCAGCCGCTCGGCCTCCTCCACCTGCTCGCTCTCGTACAGCGTGTCCTCGACGATGACGAGCTCTCGGCTGACCCGAGCCATCTCGCGCACGGCCGCCCGAACGTCGTCGAAGTGGTGGGCGGCGATGCGCGTCGCGACCACGTCAAACGAGCCGTCGGCGAAGGGAAGCTCCTCTGCGCGGCAGACCACGTCCGGCTGCATGCCTGGGGCCGGGTCACAGCTGACGACGAGACAACCAGTCTCTCGAAGCCGCCGAGCCACGTGCCCGCCCCCCGTCGCGACGTCGAGCGCGGCGCGCTCCGGTCCAGGTTCCGCCCATTCCACGATGAGATCGAGATCCTCCCCCTCGCGGTGAAGTGGGCTCTCCCGGTAGGCCCGCGCACGCTCGCTCCAAAGATCGGTCACAGCCGAACCTCATCGCTTCCAGCGTGTCGACCGGCAGATGCAAACGACCGCACGGGCGAAGCCCGCACGGCCTCTCGACGGCGTCGCCGAGTCGACGCCTCAGCAGACGGCCACGCGGGCAAAGCAGGCGGGCACGCCGGCGAAGCCGGCATGCCCTCGAACCGGCATCGCAAGCGATGCCTCAGCCGCGTGGCGTGACAGCGACGCCACAAGCGGCGTCTCACGCGGCCAGCTCCACCGCGCGCCGCGCAGCGTCGAGCATCGTCGGCTCGACGTGGAGATTCTCCGGCGCGGCCTCCGCGAGCAGGTCGCGGCCTTCCTCGGCGTTCGTTCCGTCCAGCCGCACGACGATCGGGTGCTCGATTCGCATCTGCCCGAGGGCCTGCAGGATTCCACGAGCGACCTCGTCGCAACGCGTGATCCCGCCGAAGATGTTGAACAGGATCGACCGCACCTGCGGGTCGGCGCCGATCACCTCGAGCGCGTCGACGACACCCTGCGCGTCTCCGCCGCCACCGAGGTCGCAGAAGTTGGCGGGACGGCCGCCGGCCAGCGCGACGACGTCCAGCGTGGACATGACGAGACCGGCCCCGTTTCCGAGGATCCCGACCTCGCCCTCCAGCTTCACGTAGGTGACGCCTTTCTCCCGCGCCGCACGTTCCTCGGCCGGAAAGGCCTCGAGGTCGTGCATCTCGGCGATGTCCTGGTGCTTGTACAGCGCGTTCTCGTCGACGGTGAACTTGGAGTCGAGCGCGCGCACCTCGCCCTCGGGCGTGACGATCAGCGGGTTGATCTCGCAGAGCATCGCGTCGGTGGCGACGAAGCACTCGTACAGGCGGCCGACGAGGTCGACGATCTGCTTCTGCTCGCTCGGGTCGTCGAGCCCCGCGCCGTAGACGAGCCGTCGAGCCTGATATGGCTGAAAGCCTTCGAGCGGGTCGACGTACAGGCGCACCAGCGCGTCCGGGTTGGTAGCGGCGACCTCCTCGATCTCGACCCCGCCCTCGGTCGTGAACATGAACAGCGACTGCTTGGCGCCGCGGTCGAAGGTGACCGACAGGTAGTACTCCTTGGCGATCTCGGATGCGCGCTCGATCCAGAGCTTCCGGACGACGTGGCCGCGGATGTCGAGACCGAGGATCTCGTCCGCCCTCGCGGCCGTCTCCTCGGGACCCTCCGCCAGCTTGATTCCGCCCGCCTTGCCCCGCCCGCCGGTCAGAACCTGCGCTTTGACCACGACCTGGCCACCCAGCTCGGCCGCGGCGGCGCGGGCTTCGTCTGGGCTCGTCGCGAGCCGTCCCTCCGAGACGGGAATCCCGAACCGTTTGAACAGCTCTTTGCCCTGGTACTCGTAGAGATCCACCGGCGCCGGACTCTAGCTGGAGCGGCCGGGCGTCCCGGTAGCGGTGCACGTCTGAGGTCCTCCTAGTACGCTCGCCTCACCCCGACCAAGGAGGACGAATGAGCGAGACGATAGACCAGGGCGGCGCCAGCCTCGGCGACGAAGACATCGAGACCACGCCGGCCGGATCGGGCGCGTTTGGCGAGACGGTCGAAGGCGACACTGACACGACCGACGCGGGCGGCGGCGGCGGCGGCGACAGCGACACGGACGACGCCGACGCCGACATGGACGACGCCGACAGCTGATGGCCCGCGCGCTCGCGCGCGCGATCGAACCGGTTCCCGCAGACCGGTTCTTCGCTGAGCACTGGGAGCAGCGACCGCTCCTGGTCGAGCGGGACGAGCCGGGGCGGTTCGTCGAGCTGCTCTCGGTCGACGATGTCGAGCGCGTCATCTCCACCACCGCGGTGCGTGCGCCCGCCTTCCGGCTCGTGAAGGCGGGCGCGCAGCTCGCCGAGAGCGACTACACGGTCGACATTCCCTGGCGCCCTTCGTCGCTGTCGGGAACCGTGGACGTGGAGCGGGCCGCAACCGAGTTCGCGAACGGCGCGACCATCGTCCTGCAGGCGCTACACGTGAACTGGGCGCCCCTCGCCCGCTACTGCAGGGCGCTGGAAGCCGAGCTCGGCCATCCCGCGCAGGCGAACGCCTACTACACGCCGGCCTCCGCGCAGGGTTTCGCAGTTCACCACGACACGCACGAGGTCCTGTGCCTCCAGGTGGCGGGCGAGAAGCGCTGGCTCGTCTACGAGCCCGTGTGGGAGCTCCCGCTCAAGCGGCAGGCGTACTCGAGCGAGCTGGGCGAGCCGGGAGAGCCGGTGCTCGATCTGACCTTGCGCGCCGGGGACACGCTCTACCTCCCGCGCGGGTGGCTGCACGAGGCGGCCACGTCCGAGACCGACTCGCTGCACATCACGGTGGGAGTGAACGTGCACACCTGGCACGACGCCGTGCGCGAGGCGCTCGAGGAATGCCGGGAGGAGGTCGAGTTCCGGCGCGGCGTCCCCGCGGACGGAGTGATGAGCGCCGACCTGCTCCAACTCTTGCGCGAGCGACTCTCGGCGGAGCGAGTCGCGGCCCGGATGCGCTCCAAGCTCGTGCGCACGCGCCGGCCCGTTCGCGACGACGCTCTGGCCCAGGCGCGAGCCGCGGACCGGCTCGAACGTGGTACGTCGGTGGAGCGGCGGGAAACCGTCCTGTTCGAGCTGAGCGAAGATGACGGTCGGGTCGTCCTGTCCTTCGAGGGCAAGCGACTCTCGCTTCCGCGGCAGGCGCTGGCCGCCGTGAAGGCGGTGGCTTCGGCCGTGGATCCGTTTCGTCCGGGCGAGCTGCCCGGCCTCGACGAGGCGGGGCAACTCGTGCTCGTCCGACGCCTCGTTCGCGAGGGTTTTCTGCGGGTCAGCTCGGCGCCGGGAGCACGGAATGGGCGCGGGCCTCGAACCGCCGCGGGCGAGCAAGTGCGTCGGCCGAGCACGTGAGATAGGTCAGCTCGCTGTTTCGGACGGTGAGCTCGACCTCGTGCAGCTCGGCTGTCTTCTCGACGCGGAAACGGATGCGCCAGAGTCCGCCCTCGATCGCCTCGAACCCGGCCAACCGGACGTCGCCGATGCCGGTAAGGCCGGTGCTCGAACGCACGGTCTGCTCCGCCGCTTGCACGACGAACGGGTAGCAGCATCGGCCGCGGTAGAGGTCGAGCTCGATCCGGCCGTCGAGGTAGGAGGCGAGCACGCCTCCGGCGTCGGCGGGCTTGACGCGCCCGAAGTACAGCCCCTCGGGAAGCACGAGCAGGTTGCCGGCGAACCGGTCGCCTCCAATGTGCGTGCACTGCCAGAGCCGTTCGGGCTCGACCTGCTCCGAGAGCGCCTCGTAGAGGGGGCGCCCGTGCAGCGCACAGCAGGGGTCGCGCTTGCCGTGCGTGCAGACGAGCAGCAGCGGGTGGCCGAGCGGCTCACCTGCCTCGAGATCGACGTGGAGCAAATCGTCGTAGGCCTCGATCCGCCGCCCAAAGAGGCTCGCGCCGATCTCCGTCGAGCGGGCCGCGAACGCGTGGAACTCCTTGCGGCCCCGGCGGTCGGGACGGCGGATGAAGAGGAGGCGCGTGCGAGGAGCTGCGCTCGTGAGCTCGCGCAGGTGCGCCTTCACCTGGTCGGAGAGCCCGCTGCCCGCCAACGGATCGCGGCTCCACAGGCCCCGATACTCGATCAGCAGCCAGCGATCGATCCGGCTGGCCGTTGCAAACAGGGGCTCGGAGTTGTCGCGGGAGAGATCGGAGCAGAAGGGCCGAGTCCTAGCCCGAGTCATCGTCCTCCTGCGCGACGACACAAATCACCTGACCGGACTTGACCGGCTGGCCCGGCGCGACGGAGAGATCGGTGACCCGTCCCGCGCGGTGCGCGGTGATCTCATTCTCCATCTTCATCGCCTCGACGATGCAGATCACCTGGCCGGGATCGACCTCGTCCCCCTCGGCGACCTCGACGGCGAGCACGGTCCCCTGCATCGGCGTGACGACGGCATCCCTGGCGGCCGCGTGATGGCCTCCACCGAGACCGCGCTCCCGCCTCCGGCGGGCCAGCTCCGCGTGCGGCGGCTCGGGAACGAGGGCCTTCACCTCGAAGCGCCGGCCGTCGAGCTCCACCGACGAGCTGCGCTCGCGAAGGGCTCCGTCCGGCGAGGCCGTTATGCTCGTTGTCCCATGAGACAACTGCTCCGATTGCTTCGCGAGAAGCTCCGACTCGACCACGCCGTGGCACGTCGCGCCGTCGGCGAAGCAGGGGTGCTCCAGCAGCGCTCGGTGGAAGCCGAGCAGCGTGGTAACGCCCCCGATCTCGAACTCGCCGAGGGCGCGCAGCATTCTGCGGCGGGCGTGCTCACGGTCGACGCCGTGGACGATCAGCTTCGCGATCAGCGGGTCGTAGAGACCGACGACCTCCGACCCGGCCGTGACACCGGAGTCGACCCGCACGCCGGGCCCGCCGGGCTCCCGGTAGCTCGAGATCCGCCCCGGCGAAGGCAGGAAGCCGTTCGCGGGATCCTCGGCGTTGATGCGGCACTCGATCGCGTGACCGACGAGCCGGACGTCTTCCTGACGCAGCCATAGCGGCTCTCCCGCCGCGATCAGAATCTGCTCGCGAACGAGATCGAGGCCCGTCACCAGTTCCGTGACCGTGTGCTCGACCTGGATGCGCGTGTTCATCTCGAGGAACCAGTAGTTCCCGTCGCGGTCGAGCAGGCCCTCGATCGTTCCGGCGCTGCGGTAACCGACCGCCCGCGCGGCGTCCACCGCGATTGCGCCGATCCGCTCGCGCAACCCCGCGTCGACGGCCGGCGACGGCGTCTCCTCCACCAGCTTCTGGTGGCGGCGTTGGATCGTGCAATCACGCTCGCCGAGGTGGATCACACTCCCCTGGCTGTCGGCGAGCACCTGCACCTCGACGTGCCTGGGGTCCTCGAGGTAGCGCTCGACGTACACGGACGGATCCGAGAAGTACGCCTCGCCCTCGCGGCGAGCCGACTCGAAGGCCCGTTCGGCCTCGTCCGCCGAGCGCACGACTTTGAGCCCCTTGCCGCCGCCGCCCGCCGCTGCCTTGATCGAGATCGGCCAGCCGAGCTCGTCCCCGAGACGCAAGACCTCTTCCGCGGAGCCGACCGGACTCGTCGTTCCCGGGATGATCGGAACCCCGGCCGCCTGCATCCTCTCGCGGGCCGCGGTCTTCGAGCCCATCACCTCGATCGCCTGCGGAGGAGGCCCGATCCAGACGAGGCCCGCCTGCTCGCAGGCGCGCGCAAAAGCCGCATTCTCGGCCAGAAAGCCGTAGCCCGGATGAATGGCTTCCGCGCCCGCCCGCCGTGCGGTCTCGATCACGCGCTCCTGGTTCAGGTAGCTCTCGGCCGGCGGGCCGGGACCGATCACGAACGCCTCGTCCGCGACGGCTGGGTGCAGCGACCCGCGGTCGGCCTCGGAGTAGACGGCGACAGTTCCGATCCCGAGCTCGCGCAGGGTGCGAAAGATGCGAACGGCGATCTCGCCGCGGTTCGCAACGAGCACTTTCGAGAAGAAGGCCACGGGAGCCTTATTCTCCCTGCACATGGGACTCGCCGACCAGCTCACGATCGCCCGCGCGGCCGCGGTTCCGCTCGTCGTCGTGCTCTACGTCTGGGACTTCGCGAACCACGACTACTGGGCGACGGCCGTGTTCGCGGCCGCGATGAGCACGGATTGGTTCGACGGCAGGATTGCGCGCCGGCGTGGCCGGACCTCTGAGCTCGGCTCGCTGCTCGATCCGGTCGCGGACAAATTGCTCGTCCTCACCGTCCTGATCGTGCTGATCGGACGCGGTGTCTTCCCCGGCTGGATGGTGGCCGCGATCGTGGCGCGCGAGTTCCTCGTTTCGGGCCTGCGGCTCGCCGCTCTCGAGCGCGGCGTGGTGCTTCAGGCGCGCGATCTGGGCAAGCTCAAGACCTGGTCGCAAGCCGTCGCGGCCGCGATCGGGGGCCTGGCCGCTGCAGGCACTTGGAGCGACGGCGTCGCGTGGTGGGCCCTGCTGATCGCGCTGGCGCTCACGTGGATCTCCGGTCTGGACTACGCACGCGTCGCCCCCGGCCTGCTCCGGGGACGCGCCGTCGCCTGATCGTCGTCGAGGTTTCCGCGGAGCGCGGCCTTTCGCCATCGGCTTCGATAGGCGGCCGGACGCGGGTCGCGCCGGAGGAGCCGCTCGATCGCGACCACGATCGCCTCCCGCTCCGCCGCGCTCGGCTCCGGCCTGATCTCGTACTCCACCGCGCTACAGCCTAAAGGCCGCTCTTGGCCGCGACGATAGAGACCGCGGCATGTCTCGTCTTGCCCTCCTTGCCGCATGCGCCGCGCTGCTCGTCGCTCCCTCGGCGGGATCCCGCCCGACGGCGCGTTCGTGGGCACAACAGGAGATCCGGCTCGTCGTCACTCACGGCCTGATGGCGCCCAACGTCGCCTCGTTCCGGCCGAACGCACCGCTGACGCAGCGAGCGCTCGCCGCTCTCGTCGCCGGTCTGACCGATCGGGAAGAGCCGGCGGCCGTGCCCAATCCAGGCGCGCCCGCCACGATCGCGCAACTCGACGCCGGGCTCGTCCGCGGCCTCGACCTCGGCGAGGCGGCAAGTGCGTTCGGCCGGGAGGCACGCAGCGCCGGCCTCAGTCCGCCCGCTCGTTTCGGCACCGAGGTCGTCGCCAGGCTGCTCGAGCTGCGAGCCAACCATCCCGCCGGCGAGGACGCGCTCGAGTTGTCGCCGGGCGAGACGGCCACGCGCGCCGAGGCGGCCTATTCGGCCGCCCAGATCCTTCGCTTTCGCGGTTGGGAGATCCAGGCGGCCGCGGACGCCGCGGCCTCGTTCGAACTTCCGCAGCTCACCGGCTGGCAGAAGCGCATCCTGGGCACGGCGGTTCGGTTCATCGGCCTGCCGTATGTCTGGGGCGGCGAGAGCGAGAACGTGGCATCGCCGTTCGGCGCTCAGGCCCACGGCGGCTTCGACTGTTCAGGCTTCGTCTGGCGCGTGTACAAGCTCCAGCGCTATCCCGGCGCGGGCTCGCTCACCCAGACGCTCAGCGGCCGAACGACGTTCGCCATGAGCGGCGAGGTCGGCCCGAAACGCCGCATCCGCTTCGCCCGCCTAGCGCCGGCCGACGTGCTCTTTTTCGGGGCGCGCGGCCCTCGCTCCCGGCCGGCGCAGATCGATCACATGGGAATCAATCTCGGCGGCGGGTGGATGATCCACTCGTCGCGGCAGGGCGTCTTCCTCTCCCCACTCCAGAACTGGTACCGAGAGCGCTTCGCCTGGGGTCGCCGTCCTTTGGCCGAGGCCGGCCTGATTCCCGTTTAGAAGCAACAAAGCAACGAGCCCCCGCGCTCCCCCGAACGGGGGATGGAACGAGCAGGGAGAAGCATCAGAATCGCTTTCGTCGTCTGGCGAACTTGGGGAGGTAGCACATGCTCCAGTGGAATTCGCGCCGTCTCGTCTTGCTTCTCGTGATGCTCGTCGTGGTGGCGCTCGCGCTCGCGTCCGGCGAGATCGCGTCGTTCAATTACCTCGAGTGGTAAGCCGGCAGCGGTGCCGACCTTTGGCTTGAGGCAGGCTCGACTCACGGCGGTCGTCGCCCCGGTCTGCGCGTTGGGGCTCGCGATCGTTCTCACGGCCGCAGCGAGTTTTGCGACGACGCCGCACGGGACCGCAGCGCTCGTAGGCGTGGCGGCGTTCCTGGTCGCCTCGCTGCTCGCCGATCGGTTCCCGGTCCCGGTCGAGGACCTGGATGCCAACGGGGTCTCGCTCGCTTTCGTCTTCGGAGTCTCGGCGATCGTCCTCTTCGGCTGGGCCGCCGGGGTGCTCGTTGTCTTTGCGACACCGGCGATCATGCAGCTGCTCGAGCAGCGCCCCCCGACGCGGATCGCGTACAACGCGTCGGTCTTCGCAATCACCGCCGCAGCGGCCGGGTGGACGCTGAAGTCGGTCCACGGCGAGGGGCCCGGGATGACGGTCGCGCGCGTCGGGGTCGCCGCGTCCGTGTCCTACGTCCTCAACCTCTTGTTGATCACCGCCGTCGTGGCAGCGGTGACGCGAAATTCGTGGCTCCGCCAGATCCACTCCAGCGTGAGGAAGACGATCCTGCCCTTCGCGCTGATGGGATCCGCAGTCTTGATGCTCGTCGTCCTGTGGCAGCGATCGCCGTTCCTGTCGATCGCGCTCGCCGGCCCGCTCCTCGCGATTCAGCTCTACCAGCGCGCGCTGACCCAGGCGCTGCGCGCGATGCGCCTCGCCCTTACCGATCCGCTCACGGGCCTCGGCAACCACCGGCACTTCCACGAGCGCCTCCAGGGCGACCTCGACAAGGCTCAAGCGGAAGGATTCGCGCTCACGCTCTGCCTGCTCGACATCGACAACTTCAAGCAGATCAACGACCGCTACGGTCACCCAGTCGGCGACCGCGTGCTTGCGCAGATCGCCGCGCGGCTGCGCCAGGGCGGCGAGGCGTTCCGCCTGGGCGGAGACGAGTTCGCCCTGCTCCTCCCCCGCCGGGACGAGCACGAAGGCTTCTCGATCGCCAGCTCGATCATCGAACGGGTCGCGGAGACCGACTGCGAGCACGGCGGACGGGTGTCCATCTCGGCCGGCATCGCCACCTATCCCCAGCACGGCGTCGAGCGCGCCGAGCTCGTGCGCGTGGCCGACTCCGCCCTCTACCTGGCCAAGGAGCACGGCAAGAACCGGGTGCACGTCTACCGCCCCGACCTGCTCGAGCTGGCCGAGCTCCGGCGCCTGGCCGAGGGCCCCGA
>JBIOYJ010000178.1:0-15227 GCA_044870105.1 Gaiellaceae bacterium
AGGTTGGCGATCATCGACGAGCCGCCGACGCTGACCATCGGGAGCGGGATGCCCGTGATCGGCGCGATCCCGATCGTCATGCCGACGTTCACGAAGACCTGGAACAGGAGCGCGACCACGATCCCACCCGCGGCGATTGCGCAGAACGCGTCTCGAGCTCTCGCGATGATCTTCAGCCCTCGCCAGACCACGAGCAGGTAGAGCAGCAGCAGGATCGCGACGCCGACGAATCCCTGCTGCTCGGCGAGCGAGGCGAACACGAAGTCCGTTGCGTGCTCGGGGAGGAAGTTCAGCTTGGTCTGGGTTGCTCCCTCGACGCCGCGGCCGTGCCAGCCGCCCGCGCCGACGGCGTTGATCGACTGCGCCACGTTGTAGGTCGCGTCCGTCGGGTCGAGATCCGGGTGCGTGAAGCTGGTCAAGCGCTGCTGCTGGTAGTCCTTCAGCACCTGGTGCCCCGTCGCGGGCAGGAACCAGAGCACGAGCAGCGCGGTCAGGAAGGTCGCGGCGCCGAGGGCCGCGAGATGCGTCCAGCGAGTCCCGGCCACGAACAGGACGCCGGCCACGGCCGCGGTGTAGACCATCGCGGTGCCGAAGTCGGGCTGCATGAAGACGAGCAGGACCGGCAGCGAGGCGAAACCGATCGTCGTCAGGACAGTCTGTCCCTGGCTGACCCGCTTTCCCTTGTCCGCGAGGAACGCGGCGAGGAACAGGACGAACGCCAGCTTGCCGAACTCGGACGGCTGGAAGCGGAAGAAGCCGAGGTCGAGCCAGCGCTTCGAGCCGCGGGTCACGGCCCCGCCGACCAGCACGATCGCCATCAGCCCGGTCGTGCCGCCGTAGACGACGCCCTTGTAGCGCCGCAACCAGTCCGGATCGACGAGGACCATCGCGAGCAGCCCGAGCAGCCCGACGACCGCGAAGACGGTCTGGCGGACGACGTAGTAGTCGGAGCTCCCGGGCACGTCGTGACCGGTGATCCCCGAGATCGCCCAGAGCCCGTAGCCGACGATCGCGGCGGCGGCGGCCAGCAGGATCCAATCCAGGCGCCAGACGGCCGCGGTCGCCTGCACACGCTCGGCCCGACGGGGACGGAGGCCGCGTGCGCGTGAGTCGACGGCTTCGATGACGGCCCTAGTCGCCATAGGTGTCCTGAGGCGTTCCGCGGGTGTGGAAGTACTGCTCGAAGACCTTCAGCGCGGCGGGAGCGGCCGCGTCCGCGCCGTGGCCGCCGTTCTCGATCACGGCGCAGACGACGATGCGCGGCGTATCGGCCGGCCCCGCGGGGCCGTAGCCGCACCACCAGGACTGGTCGATCAGTCCGGTGAAGCCCGGGATGTGGGTCGACTTCTCGGCCGTTCCCGTCTTGCCCGCGATATCCACCGGGAAGGTGCCGAAGATCCCCGCCGACGTCCCGTACGTCGAGTGCGTGGCCTGGAACAGGCCGTCACGGACGACGGCGAGTCCCGCTGGATCGAGGCGGACACGCTGCGCCGGCGGTGGCGCGAACGAGTGCAGGATCCGCGTCGGAGCGCGCGGGTTGCCTCCCTGCACGACATCAGCCACGACGTGCGGCTTCACCAGATGCCCTCCATTCGCGACGAGTGCGTAGAAGCGCGCCATCTGCATCGGCGTGACCAGCAGGTCCTTCTGGCCGATCGAGAGCTGGATCGAGTCTCCCGGCTTCCAGAGCTTGTCCACCCGCCAGCAGCAAGGATCGCGCTTCGGCGTATAGGTCTTGCGCTTCCAGGCGATCGTGGGCAGGAGGCCGCTCGTCTCGGGGCCGACGTCGATTCCGCTCGGCGACCCGAAGCCGAACCTGCGCGCCCACAGCTGCAGCGGCTGCCCGCGCTCGGGCGGCAGCTTGTAGAAGTCGTAGCCGAGTTGGTAGAAGAACGTGTCGCACGAGGCCGCGATCGCTGTCGGCATCGTCATCGACGAGTTCGCGTAGGGGTCCCAGTTCTGGAACTTCTGCTTGGCGATCGTGATCGAGCCGGTGCACGCGCGCTCGTCGTACGCAGAGATGATCCGCTCCTGCAGCGCCGCCAGCGCCGTCACGGGCTTGAACGTCGAGCCCGCCGGATAGAGCCCGACGAGCGCGCGGTTCAGCGCGGGATAGTTCGCGTCGCGCGCGGCATTCGGGTTCAGCAGCGGCGCCAGCTTCTTCGGATCGCCGCGCCCGGCGAAGACGCCGGGCTGGTAGGTCGGATTCGAGGCCATCGCGAGCACCTCGCCGTTCCGCGGATCGAGCGCCACGATGGCGCCGCCGTCCGAGGACCAGCAGCCGACACAGTCGGCGCCGCGGGCGCGCTCGATGCCGTACCGAATCGCGCGCTCGGCGGCCCGCTGGAGCCCGATGTCGATCGTGAGGCGGATCGACTGGCCGGCCTGCGGCTGCTGGCGCGTCAGCAACGGGCTGCGGGGGCGGCCGAGCGAGTCGACGCGGCGCTCCGCGGTCCCGTCGCGGCCTCGCAGGTAGGCATCGTACGCAGACTCGACGCCCGACTGGCCGAGCTTGTCGCCGAGCCGGTAGCCCTTCCGGCGCAAGGACTTCAGCTGGTCGGGGGAGATCTCGCCCACGTAGCCGAACAGCTGCGCGGCGAGGGCCTGATACGGATAGCGGCGGAGATACGTCGTAGCGAGCTGGACACCCGGAAAGTCGAGCTGATGCTCGTCCAGGTAGTAGATCTGGTCGCGGTGGATCCCCTCCTTGACCGTGACCGGGGAAACGGGATCGGGCGCGCGCTTTCGGATCTGGGCGACGATCTGGTAGACGGGAACGTGGACGACCTTCGAAAGCCGCCGAAGCTCGCCGAGCCGCCGCGTCCGGTTCGTCGGCAGGTCGGCGGGCCAGATCTGCACGGCGACGCCGGGCTTGTTGTCGACCAGCACCCTGCCCTTGCGATCGTAGATCGTCCCCCGCGGGGCATCGATCGGAACGCTCCGCACCTGGTTGTTGAGAGCCGCGCTCAGGTACTGCGGCCCTGAAAGCACCTGCAGGGCCCACAACCGGAAGAAGAGAACGCCGAACAGCCCGAGGGCGAGCGCGCCGAGCAGCGCGAGCCGGAACGCCAGCTTCGGCGTGAGCCGAAAGGGCTCCTCGACGCGCGGATCCGGCGGCAGAAAACGACCCTCGCCCCGATAGCCGGTACTAGCCAAGCAGGCGTACCTCTTCGAGCCGCGACCGCGGCGCCAGCAACCTGCTCACGAGTGCGTACACGGGCAGCGTCAGCGCGAGGTTGAGCAGGATCCCGGCCGGCAGCGTCTCGATCAGGACGCGCCGCGCCGAGGCCGTCTCGCCGAGCATGTAGTGCAGGACGAGCGCGCCGACCGCGTAGAGAACCGTGATCACGGCTACGGAGACGAACGGCGCGTGCGTCCGGTCGCGGCCGGTCGTCTCGCCGTAGCGGCCGATCCAGTAGCCCGCCAGCGTGAGCAGCAGGGAGGTGACGCCCAGAGTTGCGAGCGTGGCCGTGTCGACGAGCAGGCCGGCGGCGAAGCCGCACAGCGCCCCGAAGATCGACCCTCGCAGCAGCGCGATCGCGACGAGCGTGACGAGGACGAGGTCGGGCGTCCCGCTGAGGATCTCGATCGAGGAGATCAGCGTCACCTGGACGATCGCGGCGCAGAAGACGACGGCCGCGGCCTTGGCCACGTCGGCGACGTTCACCGCAGCCTCGGCAGCGGCTTCCTCGCGACGAGGATGAGCACGGAGTCGAGCGACGAGAAATCGGCGAACGGCTGGATCTGGATCTGCTTGTAGAGGTCCGTGTCGGTCTGGCCGACGCTGGCGACGACGCCGACCGGGATTCCGCGCGGGTAGATCGAGGCCAGGTCGCGCGAGCGCCAGCCCGCGGTGACCACAGTGTCGCCCCGGTTCACCACCTGGTCCTTCGTAACGCGCTGGAGCATGAGCGCCTCGCTCCCGCCGCCGGTCGTCTGGACCACGCCGGGGGCGCGCGTGTTCACGTCCACCGCCGAGACCGCGCTCGACTCGTCGCTGAGCAGCGTGACCAGCGCGACCGTGTCGGCCACCTTGGTCACGGTCCCGACCAGCCCGTCGGCGGTGATCACCGGCGCGTCCTTCGTGACCCCGTCGTTCGAACCGGCGGTTACGAGGACCTGCTGGTCGATCTCGTCCTTCGGCCGCACGAGCACGCGGGTCGGGACGGAGTCGTAACCCTTCGGGAACGTCGGAAGATCGCGGAAATGGAGGAGGGCGCGCAACTGTTCGTTCTCCTGCGCCGCGGTCTGGTTCTGAATCGCCTGCTGCCGCAGCTCGTCGACCTGGTCGCGCAGGCGCTCGTTCTCGGACTTGGCGCCCACGAGGTCGCTCATGTAGCCGTACGCGTCGCGGAAGGGGCGCGAGATGCGCTCTGCGGCGACCTCGAACGGCCGCAACACGCTGGCGCCGAGGCTCTGCACGTGGTGCAGGCCGCCGTCCGCGGGCTCGCGGAAGTAGATCGTGATCAGGACGACAGAGAGCAGCACGAGCACTCCCGCCACGACTCGCCTCTTGAGGGCTCGGGGGCTGCGGGAGGAATACGGGAGCGGACGTGGGCGCGGCGCGGCCGCGCCCAGAACCGCCAGTCGTGCTGTGCGGTTGCGAGGCACGAGAAAGGCCTAGTGTAGGGAAGTCGTCAGCGAGCGGTGAAGCAAGTCTAGAGCCGGCGGCCGTTGCGCTTGGCCTTGGCCGACCGATGGATCGCCTCGAACTCCTCGAGGCTGCGCCCGGACCCGACCGCGACGCACGTCAGCGGGCTCTCCGCCAGATGGACGGGCATCTGCGTCTCGTGGCGGAGGCGCTCGTCGAGACCGTGCAGGAGCGCGCCCCCGCCGGCGAGCACGATCCCGCGATCCATGATGTCGGCCGCCAGCTCCGGCGGCGTCTTGTCGAGCGTCGACTTGATCGCGTCGAGGATCTGCGTGACGGGCCCATCGAGCGCGCGCCGCACCTCCTCGGACGAGATGATCACCGTCTTCGGCAGCCCGGTGAGCATGTCGCGGCCCCTGACCTCGGCCTGCACCTCTTCGCGCAGGTCGAAAGCGGAGCCGATCTCCAGCTTGATCTCCTCAGCCGTCTGCTGCCCGATCAGCAGCTTGTACTCGGTCTTGATGTGGTTGATGACCGCCTCGTCCATCTCGTCGCCTCCGACGCGCATGGACTGGCTGACCACGATGCCGCCGAGCGAGATGACCGCGACCTCCGTGGTTCCGCCGCCGACGTCGACGATCATGTTCCCCGTCGGCTCCGAAACAGGCAGGCCGGCCCCGATCGCGGCCGCCATCGGCTCCTCGATCAGGTAGGCCTGGCGGGCGCCGGCGCTGAGCGTCGCCTCCTCGACCGCCCGCTTCTCTACTCCCGTCACGCCCGAGGGGACGCAGACGACGACCCGCGGGTGGGCGAAGCGGCTGGAGTGCACCGCGGCGATGAAGTGGCGCAGCATCTGCTCGGTGACGTCGAAGTCGGCGATGACGCCGTCCTTGAGCGGACGGATCGCGCTGATCGTGCCCGGGGTGCGGCCGAGCATCCGCTTTGCTTCGACGCCCACCGCGTGCACCTCGTTCGTGCGTTGGTCAATCGCGACGACGGACGGCTCGGAGAGCACGATCCCGCGTCCGCGGACGTAGACGAGCGTGTTCGCCGTTCCGAGATCCACGGCCATGTCGCGGCCGCCGAAGCCGTTGAAGTAGCTGAACAAGCCCATGGCGCCCGCCGAGTCTAGCGATCTAAATCCGAAAACACCTGCACGTCGCGCTGAGCTGCCTCGACGTCGCCACGGACGAAGCATCCGGCCAGATGGTCGTTGACGACGCCGACCGCCTGCATGGTCGAATAGACCGTCGTCGGCCCGACGAAGGCGAAGCCGCGGCGTTTGAGCTCCTTCGCCAGGTCCTTGGACTCCGGTGTGAACGCCGGGAGGTCCGCGTAGGTTCGTGGTGTCGGCCGCGACGGAAGTCGGAAGCTCCACATGAGCTCGGGCAACGCGGTCTCGTCGCGCATCGCCACGGTCGCCTGGGCGTTGCGAACGATCGCCTCGAGCTTGCGACGGTTGCGGATGACCCGTTCATCGCCGAGCAGCCGTTCGATCTCGCGGGCGCCGAATTGGGCCACTGCGTCCGGATCGAAATTTGCGAATGCGTCCCGCAGCCCGTCACGCTTGCCCAGGATCAGCGCCCACGAAAGTCCGCTCTGGAGACACTCGAGGCAGAGCTTTTCGTAGAGCCCTCGCTCGTCGACGACCGGCAGGCCCCACTCGGCGTCGTGGTACAGGCGGTAGCGGTCGTCGCCGTCGCCCCAGCGGCAGCGGCGGCGCCCGTCCTCGCCTTTGACCACGTCGCTAGCCAAACCCGTAGACCCCCGCGAAGCGCTGCGCGAGCAGGCGGACGAGCAGCGCCGCCGGAAGTCCGACGACGTTCAGGTAATCGCCCTCGATGCGCTCGACGAGTGCGGCGCCGAGGCCCTGGATGGCGTAGCCCCCCGCCCGGTTCTCCCACTCGCCGGTGGCGACGTAGGTCGCCAGGTCGCGCGGGGTCAGACCCCGAAACGAAACATGCGTGACTTCGTCGCGCAATTCCTCCCAGGAGGGCGTGAGGAGACACAGCCCGGACACGACCTCATGAGTCCTTCCGGACAGGGCTCCGAGCATGTCCGCGGCGTCCTGAGCATCACGCGGCTTGCCGTAAACCCGCCCGTCCAGCACGACGGTCGTGTCGACGGCGAGCACGGGTTCGTCGGCCGCTTGAGCCGCGACCGATCGCGCCTTGTTCTGGGCGTGTTCTTTCACGACCGTTTGAGGGTCTGACCCCGTCCAGGGCGGCTCCTCGTAGACGGGCGGGACGATGACGAACGGAATGCCCAGCTGCTCGAGGATCGCCCGGCGCTGCGGGGACGTCGAGGCCAGGATCAGCGGCGGCGCAGGCGGGACGCTCACGCCTGCTTACGGGCCTTCCAGATCTCCTCGGCCGGCCACTGGCGCCCCCACCACGGCTCGGGAAGGGTTTTTGACCAATGTGGTTCCGCGTCCTCCGGCGCTTGGATCTCGACCAGGTCGAGGACCTCGAAGTGGTTGGCCCGCAGGAGTCGGATCCAGTCGCCGTAGCCGAGGTGGAAGTCGACCGAATCGTCGTCAGGCCATTCGAAACGATGCATGCCGAAGTACGGGCGCTGCAGCGTGTTCGTCGGCGGCACTTCCTCGTCTGGGAAGCAGAGCACAGAGATCGTGCCGTTGACGAGGAAGACAAGCTCGCCGCCCGCTCGAAGCAGGCGCGCAGCCTCAGGGATCCAGCGGTACGGGTCGGCCCAGATCGAGGCGCCGTACTCGGAGACCGCGAGGTCGAACGACGCGTCCGGGAGGGGGACCTCCTCGGCAGCAGCCTCGACGAGCGGGAACTCCAGCCCGAACTGAGCCTGCATCGCCCGCGCCGTTTGGAGCTGCGCAGGCGTCGGGTCGACGCCGACGGGGTGCGCTCCTCGCCGGGCGAGCCAGGCCGAGATATACGCGGTTCCGCACCCGAGCTCGACCACGTCCTTGCCCTCGACGTCAGGCAGGACGCGGAGCTCGCTTTCGGAGACATGCCAGATCCCCCACGTGATCTCGTCCCGTGCCCAGGCCGCGGGCGCGCGCTCCGCGTATTCCGCCGCCCAGGTCGTCCATGCCTCCCGGTTGCGATCGACGGAGCTACGCGCCGTCATCCGAACCAGAGGTCGATCTCGCGCTGCGCGGACTCGGGCGAGTCCGAGCCGTGCACGAGGTTGTCGGGCATCGCGAGCGCGAGGTCGCCGCGGATCGTTCCGGGCGCGGCGTCCGTCGGGTTGGTCGCACCCATAGTCATGCGAACGACCGAGATCGCCGATTCGCCCTCGAGCACCAGCGCCAGCGTCGGCGCGGAGGTGATGAACTCGACCAGCTCCTCGAAGAACGGCTTCTCCCGATGCTCGTCGTAGTGGCGCTCGGCGAGGTCGCGGTCGACGTGGACGAGCTTCGACTCACGGATCGCCAGGCCCCGCTGCTCGAAGCGCGAGAGGATGTCGCCGGCGAGCCCGCGCCCCATCGCGTCAGGCTTGATCAGGACAAGAGTTTTCTCGACCATCGGGCGCGGAGCGACGGTTGAAGACGTTCGTGCGCGTCTAAGTGGGACGCGTAGCGTGGCGGAGTCTACTCAGCGCGCCGACGCTCCCTTCGCGGCGGCTCGAGCCGTTGCGTGCGGCCGAGCTCGAGCGACGAAGGTGTATCGATCGGGCTCTCGCAGTACGGGCAGACCTGCCACAGCGCCTCGAGCGGCGCCTGGCAGTTGCGGCAGGCCTGCTTCAGCTTGGTCGTGCAGACGGGACAGACGAGGAACGTCGCCTCGACCTGCGCCCGGCAGACCGGGCAATGGAGATCGCGGCGGGCGAGGCGATCCTCCATCGCCTTGATCTCGAGCTCCCGCTCTCGAACTTCGTCGAGGTACTCCGGCGGCCGCAGCAGCAAGTAGATCACCGCGCCGAGGAAGGGCGGCACGAGCCCGATGATCGTCGCCATCGCGACGAGCCAGGGGTCCTCGACGCGTCGGCGCGCGTCCTTGTACACCCAGACCGCCACCGCGAGCCAAAAAACGGCCACCAAGAAGATCGAGAGGTTGCGGACGACGGGCCAGGTCCCCGATTTGAAGAAGCTGAAGAAGTCGCCGGGGAGGAGAACGCTGCCGATTGTCCCTGCCAGTTTCACCCTCCTCGTCTACAGGAGGAGCTTTCCGACGACATAGCCGGCGGCAAACGCGAGGCCGATGACCGCGAGAATCACGACGCCGGCAACCGCGAAGACGCTCAGCCGTTCGGTTATCTGCCCCATCGTACGCTCTGTAATCGGACAGCAGAGGCGCCGCTTGCGGCGCAGCTGTCAGGGCGCGTGGGCTGTGCCCGCGCGCCCGTCTGAAATGACCGGTCGACAGGGTTCACAGCTGGTACTCGACCGCCAGGTCGGCGAGTAAATACAGCGAGCCCGTCACGAGCACCTTCTCCGAAAGCTCGTGCGCGCGGGCGACGGCGGCGACGGGATCATCGATCGCTTCGACGGTCGCGAAATGGGCGCGCGCTTTCTCCGCCACGGTGCCCGCCGGCAGCGCCCGCGGGTTCGAGGATGCGGTCGCGACCAGACTCGTGCCGACGCGCGCGAGCTCACGAAGCATTGCGTCGGCCTCCTTGTCCTGCAGGATCGAGACAACGAGTGCGTTGTCGTTGCGCGGAAGGCGCTCCACCAGCCAGCGCACCCCGGCCGGGTTATGGGCGCCGTCCCAGAGCTCCGAATCGCTCCGCTGCTCCAATCGGCCGGGCAGCTCGACCTCGACCTCGTGCACGATCGGACGGCCTAGAAACGCCTCGGCCGCCTCGCGGGCGCCGCCGAGGACGACCTCACCGTGAGGGGCGAGGTGCGCGTAAGTGTTGTCCGAGAGGACAACTACCCTGGCCGCATGCCCAACGGCGAGCTTCTCCTGCGCGATCTGCTCGAGCGTGTCGCCGAGCACGTCGGCGTGCTCGAGGTCCACGTTCGTAAGCAGGACGACCGATGCGTCGACGACGTTCGTCGCGTCGAGCCGCCCGCCGAGCCCGGCCTCGACGACCGCCACGTCCACGGCGGTGTCCGCGAATTCGGCGAGCGCGGCCGCCGTCAGCGACTCGAACTGCGTCGCTCCGACGCGCTCGGCGGCCGCGCGCACCCGGGCGACCGCTACCTCGAAGTCCGCCTCCTCGTCGAGCACCCGAATGCGCTCGCTCCACGAGCGCACATGTGGCGAGGTGTACGCACCGACGGCGAGACCGTCCGCGGCCAGCAGCGCCTCGATCGTCCGTGTGGCAGTCGACTTCCCGTTCGAACCGACGACGTGAATCGACGGATAACGACGCTGCGGCTCTCCCAACTCCGCGAGGAGCGCGCGCATCCGGCCCAGCCCGAACTCCTCCGGCCAGGGCGACAGGCTCTCGATCCACTTAGCCTGAGAGGGCATCGAGCTCGCGACGGTAGCGGGCGAGCTTCTCGCGCTCGGCCTCCACCACCCCCGCGGGAGCGTTCTCGACGAAACGCTCGTTCGCGAGCATCTTCTCCGCCCGCTCGATCTCCTTCCCCAGCCGTTCCATCTCCGCGGCGGCATTGCCGTCGCCGGACACGCGCTCCGGCTTGACGACGGCGTCGAAAATGCGGCGCTCGTCCTCGTCGAGGTCGACGAGCACGCCGCTGCGCCGGAAGATGCGCGCCGCGTCCTGGACACGATCGAGTGCAGTCAGGTCTGGATCTCCCGCGCGCGAGACGAACTCAGGCCAGGGCGCGACGATCAAGAGATCGTCGTGGAACTGAGACCAGATCTCTTCGGTGACGTGAGGGATCGCGGGGTGAAGAACCTCGAGCAGACGTTCGAGTGCAGCCAGTGAAGTGGCACGCGCGTCGGTGTCCCCGTCGTACAGGCGCGGCTTGATCGCCTCCGCGTACCAGTCGCAGAACTCGTCGAACGTGAGGTGATAGAGCGCGTCCGCGACCGCGGCAAAGTCGAACTGCCTGAGCCGGTTTTCGATCAGCTCCTGTTCGAAGTCGAGCCTCGCAAGGATCCACCGCTCCTCGATCGCGCGGGGCCTGAATTCCGGCGCCGTGCCTTCCGCCGCCTGCAAGAGAAGCCGGCTCACGTTCCAGAGCTTGTTCGCGAGCTTGCGCCCCTCCTCGACGGCGCCGTACGAGAAGCGCACGTCCTGGCTGGACGACATCTTCAGCAGCCCGTAGCGGGTGGCGTCCGCTCCGTACTGCGTGATCACGTCGCGGGGGTCGATGCCGGTACCGAGGCTCTTCGACATCCGTCGTCCGTCCGGAGCCAGGATCGTCGAGGTGATGATCACGTCGGTGAAGGGGACGTCGCCCCTGAGCTCGAGGCCCGAGAAGATCATGCGGTTGATCCAGAGCCTGATGATCTCCCGGGCGGTGACGGAGACGTCGCCGGGGTAGAAGTACCCCAAATCGGGCGTCTCGTCCGGCCAGCCGAGCGTCGCAAACGGCCAGAGGGCCGAAGAGAACCACGTGTCGAGGACGTCCTCGTCGCGCGTGAGCTCCCGCGAACCGCACGCCGCGCACGCATCGGGGCGGCTCTCCGCTACGGTCGCGTGCCCGTCCGGGCAGTACCAGACCGGGATCTGGTGGCCCCACCACAGCTGACGCGAGATGCACCAGTCGGGTGCCTTCTCGAGCGACTCGATCGCGAAGCGATGTTGCGATTCCGGGTGGTAGCGAACGCGCCGCGCCCGAAGCGCTTCGATCGCGGGCTTCGCGATCTTCTCCATCGCGCACCACCACTGCAGCGAGATCAGCGGCTCGATCCGGCTCTTGCAGCGCTCGCAGAGCGCGACGGAGTGTCTATACGGCTCGTGCCTCTCCAGCTGGTCACGCCCGCGCAGCCAATCCAGCACGCGCTCGTCCGCCTCTTCCTGACTGAGCCCGGCAAGCTCACCCGCCTGGTCGTTCATGCGGCCGTCCGGGCCGATCACCATCGGCTCGGGCAAACCGTGGGCGCGGCCGATCTCGAAGTCCAGCGGATCGTGTCCCGGCGTCACCTTCAGCGCGCCGGTCCCGAACTCGGGATCGACCCGCTCGTCGGCGATCACGGGCACGCGCCGCTCCACGAACGGAACGACGACTTCCTTGCCGACCAGCTCCCGGTAGCGCTCGTCGTCGGGATGGACTGCGACCGCGACGTCCGCGAGGATCGTCGCCGGGCGGACCGTCGCGATCGTCACGTGCCCTGAGCCATCCGCCGACGGATAACGAACGTAGTAGAGCGTGTCGTCGATCTCCGCGTGGATGAGCTCGAGATCGGACAGCGTCGACTCGTGGAACGGACACCAGTTGATGATCCGGTTGTCGCGGTAGATCCACCCGCGTTCGTAAAGGTGGACGAAGAAGCGCATCACGGCGCGGATGTAGTCGTCGTCCATCGTGAAGCGCTCGCGGCGGTAGTCCATCGAGGCGCCGAGCTGGCGCAATTGCTCGAAAATCGTCCGGCCGGTCGCCTCGAGCCACGCCCACGTCCGCTCGATGAACGCCTCACGGCCCAGGTCGTGCCGCGTCTTGCCCTCCTCGGCGAGCTGCTTCTCGATCACGTTCTGCGTGGAGATCCCGGCGTGGTCGTAGCCGGGCTGCCAGAGCGCGTTGAAGCCGCGCATCCGGTGCCAGCGGATCAGCACATCCTGGATCGCCCCGTTCAGCGCGTGCCCCATGTGAAGCTCGCCGGTGACGTTCGGCGGCGGGAACGCGATCGTGTACGCCTCGCGCGCAGGGTCGGGATCCGCGTTGTAGCGACCCTCGGACTCCCAGGTCTCCTGCCAGCGCGATTCGACTCCTTCTGGCCGATAGAGCGGCTCCATGGATCAATCGTACTGAGCGACCGAACACGCAAACTTAGGCCGTGAAGAGGACGCCTGTCCTGCTCGTCGCGCTTGCCTGGAGCCTCGTTCAGGCGGGCCCGGCGAGCGCGCACGCGCGGCTCGTGCGGTCCGACCCCGCCGACGGAGCCGTGCTCGTCAAGGCGCCGACGTCGGTACGGGTGGTGTTCGACGACGCCGTGCGGCCGGCCTCCAGCATGCGCGCGATCGAGAACGGCGGCGGCTCGGTTCTCGACGGCCGGCCGCGCCTGGCGAAGGGAAGCAAGCGCGTGCTCGTGGTCCCGCTTCGCCCCGGCCTCGGCAAGGGCGACTACACCGTCCTTTGGCGGGTCGTCTCCGACGACGGCCACACGATCGTCGGGGTGCTCGCATTCGCAGTCGGGGCCGGGCGTGCGCCCCCTCAGCCCGCGCTGTCGGCCGGAAACGGCCGCTCGGCGAGCAACGTGATCGAGCGCTGGCTGCTCTTCGGCGGGCTGCTCGCGGCGGTCGGCTCGGCCGTCTTCATCCACGGCGTGCTTCGGCGGACGCCGCTCGCGAAGGAGGCTGAGCAGCGGGCGCTTGCTCGGCTCCACGGCGCGATGGCAATCGGGTTCATCCTGTTCGTCTTCGGGATCGCTCCCCAAATCCACCACGACCCGTTCGACACGCGTTTCGGCTTCGCGCTGAGCGTCGGCGCGGTCGGAGCGACGATCGCCGGGACCCTGGCCGCGATCGCGATCGCCGATCCCCCACTTCGGGTCCCGGCGGCGTTGATCGGCGGGCCGCTCATCGCCGTCCCGTCGTTCGCCGGCCATGCGCTCGATGCCGGCCGCCCATGGTTCGAGATCGTGGTCGACCTCGTTCACATCACCGCCGCGGCTGTCTGGCTCGGCGGTCTGCTCTCCCTCGTGCTCGTTCTCCCGCTTTTGCGCGGGGACCCGGCTCTGCGCGAGGTCGGACGCCGGTTCTCGATCCTGACCCTGTACGCCGTCGCGACGGTAGCGGCAACCGGCGTCGTGCGCGCGTTCGGCGAGCTTTCGGCCGTCTCGCAGGTCTGGAGCTCGAGCTACGGCCGCCTGCTGATCGTCAAGACGGCGCTCCTCGCGATGCTCGCTGTGCTCGGATGGACGAACCGCTACCGGCTCGTTCCGCGGCTGGGGAATGATCCGAGAACCGCAGGCCTTCTCCGGCGGAGCGTTGGCGGAGAGCTTCTGCTGTTTGCGGGGCTCATCACTGCGGTCGCGCTGCTGACAGATACGAGGCCGGGCCGCGATCTCGCCCGCGCAGCCCCGCGGCAGGCGTTCGGGAAACCGGTGCTTCCGCCCGCGGACGCGTTCGTCGCGGCGCGCGAGGACGGGCGACTCGCGGTCGCGCTCGCCCTCCGCCCGAGCGGAGTGGCGCAGGTGACCGTGATCGGGCCCGACGGCCTCGGCGTCGACGGCCTGTCGGTCGCCGTGAACGTGCGGGGCACGGCCGTGCAGACCCGGAGTTGCGGCCATGGCTGCTACACGTCGCGCTTTTCAGGGACGCCGCGGCGCGCGGACGCCATCGTGAACGGGGCGGCGCTCGTGTTTCCGATCCCGGCGCGATGGCCGGCCCCCGCAGCTGCCGGGATCGCCCGTCGCGCCACCCGGGCATTCCGGCAAGCAAGCTCCGTCGTCTACGACGAGCACCTCGCCTCGAGCCCGCAGAACGCCATCGACACGGTGTTCGTCATGGAGCGTCCCAACAAGCTCACCTACCACATCGAGGGCGGCGCCTCCGCGATCGTGATCGGAAAGCGCCGCTGGGACCGGACGCCCGGAAAACCGTGGCAGTCCTCAGCGCAGCCGCCGCTCCGTCTGCCCTCCCCGCCCTGGGTCGGGCCGATCACGAACGCGCATGTGGTGCGCAGGGAGGGCGCACTCGTCGTCGTCACGATGCTGGACCGCGGGATCCCGGCTTGGTTCACCCTCTGGCTGGACGCTCGGACCCTGCTGCCGAGCCGTCTCCAGATGACCGCGACCGCGCACTTCATGAAGCATCGCTACACGGCCTTCAACCGGCCGATCGGGATCCGGCCTCCCGACTAGGCGGATTCTTCGGCGAGCTCTTCGGGCTCGTCGTCTACCGCCGCGCTCGAGGTGACGAGCGTCGGCTTGAGCTCCTTCGCGATCGTCTCCTTCGTGATCGCGCACTTGACCACGTCGTGGCGCGAAGGAAGCTCGAACATGACGTCGAGCAGGGCCGCCTCGATGATCGACCGAAGACCGCGGGCGCCGGTTTCACGCTCCAGTGCCTTGTCCGAGATCTCCCAGAGCGCGTCCTCGGTGAAGACGAGCTCGATGCCGTCGTAGCCGAAGAAGCGCTGGTACTGCTTGACGAGCGCGTTCTTGGGCTCGGTCAAGATCTGCACGAGGTCTTCGCGCTGCAGCTGGTGCACCGCGGAGACGACGGGGAGCCGGCCGATGAATTCCGGGATCAATCCGTACGAGAGCAGGTCCTCCGGCATCACCTGCGAGAGCATCTCCGAGGACTCGACGGAGTTCTTCGAGCGGATGTCGGCGCCAAAGCCGACCGCGTTCTTGCCGATGCGCTTCGCGATGATCTTGTCCAGATCCGCGAACGCGCCGCCGCAGATGAAGAGGACGTTCGTCGTGTCGATCGAGAGGAACTCCTGGTGCGGATGCTTGCGGCCGCCCTGCGGCGGCACCGAAGCGACCGTCCCCTCGAGGATCTTCAGGAGCGCCTGCTGCACGCCCTCGCCCGAGACGTCGCGCGTGATCGACGGGTTGTCCGCCTTGCGCGCGATCTTGTCGACCTCGTCGATGTAGATGATCCCGGTCTCGGCCTTCTTGATGTCGAAGTCGGC
>JBIOYJ010000179.1:0-2382 GCA_044870105.1 Gaiellaceae bacterium
GAGGATCTGCTGCGCGAAGCCGCGCCGCAGGTCCTCGGCGCGGTCGTGCGGCGGTTCGGCGACTTCGCCGACTCCGAGGATGCGGTGCAGGAGGCGATGGTCGCGGCGAGCACGCAATGGCCGGCGCAGGGAACGCCGGACAATCCGGTGGGCTGGCTGATCCACGTGGCGTCGCGGCGGATGACCGACCGGTTGCGCAGCGAGGAGGCGCGACGGCGGCGCGAGGGTCTGGTGGCGACGGGGGCCCGCCCTGCCCCGGAACCGGGGGCCGGCCACGACGACACGCTGTTGCTCATGTTCATGTGCTGTCGTCCGGCGCTCACACCGGCGTCCGCGATCGCCTTGACGTTGCGGGCTGTCGCCGGTCTCACGACCGCGGAGATCGCCAACGCGTTTCTCGTCCCCGAGGCGACGATGGCCCAGCGGATCAGCCGCGCCAAGCAGAGCATCGAGACCTCGGCCGTCCCGTTCAGGATGCCGACCGGCCGCGAGTGGGCGGGGCGGTTGCGCTCGGTCCTCCACGTCCTCTACCTGATCTTCAACGAGGGCTACCTCACCAGCAGCGGCCCCGAGTTGGCCCGCAGCGAGTTGTCGGCTGAAGCGATCCGCTTGACGAGGATCGTCCGCCTGGCCCTGCCTGACGACCCCGAGATCGCCGGGCTGCTCGCGTTGATGCTGCTCACCGAGGCCCGCCGCCCGGCACGCGCAGACGCCCACGGCGAGCTGATTACCCTCGCCGAGCAGGACCGGACGCTCTGGAACCAGGATCTGATCGCCGAGGGCGTCGCGTTGATCGGCGACGCCTTCAGCACGGGATCCGTTGGCGAGTACCAGGTGCAAGCGGCGATCGCCGCGGTGCACGACCAGGCGGCGCGGGCCGAGGACACCGACTGGCGCGAGATCCTCGGTTTGTACGGGCTGCTGGAGCGGATGAGCGACAATCCGGTGGTCTCCCTCAACCGCGCTATCGCGACGGCGATGGTGGATGGGCCGACGGCGGGGCTCGCGCTCTTGGAGGCACTCGACGAGCGGCTGGCCGGCCACCATCGCCTCCACGCGGTGCGCGCCCACCTGCTCGAGATGGTGGGCGAGGTGGACGCGGCGATCGTCGAATACCGAACGGCGGCTCGGCGGACGACTAGCGTTCCCGAGCAGCACTACCTGACCACGCAGGCTGCCCGGCTCAACGAGCGTCGCGCAGGCGGCTGACTCGATGAGCTCCTCCGCGCAGGTCGCTCAGCCGCCCTTGGCGATGGGCCGAGCCGCACTTGCTGCAGCGCCCTGGGCAGTCTCCGGCGCGCATAGCCGGACGTCGCTCTTCCGCCAGGACGTTTTCTATTGAGACAACGAAATGGGCCGACGTTTTCGTCTGGTTGTTTCCAGAGCCTGTTCCATCCGTGTCGAGTTCTCCACCTTCGAGCTCTCACGCTACATGGGCACAAGCCTCGGAATGATCGACCGCCACTACGGCCACCTCGCCAGAGACGGGCGCGAGCACGCGATCAAGCTGCTCGACCACTTCACCGGCGCGGAGCCCGACGTCCACGCGGTGGACGCTGCGTGGACGCTGAACGAGCGCGGCGTCGCCTACGGAGAGAACGAAACTACCGTCTAGCAGGCGCAAACGGAGAGCCCTCTGACGGACTCGAACCGTCGACCCCCTCCTTACCATTTCTGAGGCGGTACGCGCGTGCACGCGCGGGCATTCGCGGGACACGTTTGTCCTGCAAATCGAGCATTCGTAGTGTGTCGGGAGTGCCCGCGCGTGACCGCACGTGCTCTCGCTGATGTACCCGTCTCGTACCCGCGATGCGTTGTCTGTTCTTACAACAGGAGAACGTAGGCGCGGATCAGACTGATCACCACGATGAACCCCTTGCGCGATCACGAGGAGAGCATGTCGGGGGACCGTTGCGGCCCCCCGACGTGGGCGGACCTACTTCTTGGGTGTGGCGATGAAGACGGCCACGCGGGAGCCGTTCGGCGCGGCCGGGTCGGCGATGGTCGCGATGAAGGAGAGCCGGCCGAGGTCGTTCAGCCCCTCCTCGCAGAACTGGAGCCCGGCCACCGTCCCGCCGTCGAGCTTGTCGCCGGTCTCGATCACCCGGTCCTGGACGACGCGCGGACCGACGAAGATCCCGGTGGTGACTTGGTCGTCGAGGGTCGCGAGGAACGCCACGTTGCCGTTGTTGTCGAGCGAGGGCGGCCTGAACCCGAACGAGCCGAACTGGCCCGTCGTATCGGCGACGGTCGTAAGCGGGCCGCCGCTGCCGGTCACGATCGCGGACACGAACTGACCGGTCGCGTCGAAGGCCGACCGGTAGAAGGCGACTGTCCCGCGGTCGTTCAGCGTCGGCTTCTCCACATTGACCGTCGAGACCG
>JBIOYJ010000180.1:0-25270 GCA_044870105.1 Gaiellaceae bacterium
CCCCCTGGTGGTGGAGGTCGATCGGCGTCGGCGTCAAGAGGTTCCTGCCGCCGCGGCCGAGCGGACGAGCGCCGCCTCGAGGTCGGCGACGAGGTCCTCCGCCGACTCGAGCCCGACCGACAGGCGGATGAGGTTTCTGGGCGCTGCGAAGGGCGCGTCCGCAGTGGAGGCGTGCGTCATGCGAGCGGGATGCTCGATGAGGCTCTCGACGCCGCCGAGGCTCTCGGCGAGGAGGAAGAGCTTCGTGCGCGCGACGAGGTCGACCGCTGCCTCCTCGGACTCGGCGAGGAACGAGATCATCCCGCCGAAGTCGCGCATCTGGCGCGCCGCGATCTGGTGGCCCGGGTGCTTGGGAAGTCCGGGGTAGAGCACTTTCTCCACCCGCGGGTGCCGCTCGAGGAAGCCGGAGATCGCGTGCGCGTTCTCGCAGTGCTTGCGCATCCGCAGGGCGAGCGTCTTGATCCCGCGCAGCACGAGCCAGGAATCGAATGGTCCCGGGATCGCGCCGAGCGACTTCTGCAGGAAGTAGAGCCGCTCTGCGATCGTCGGATCGTTCGTGGCGAGAAAGCCGCCGACGAGATCGGAGTGGCCGCCGAGGTACTTCGTGGTCGAGTGCAGGACGATGTCGGCGCCGAGCTCCAGCGGCCGCTGCAGGTACGGCGACGCGAACGTGTTGTCCACGACGACGATCGCTCCGACGGCGTGCGCGGCGTCGGCTGCGGCGCGGATGTCGATCACGTTCAGCAGCGGGTTGGTCGGCGTCTCCAGCCAGACGATCCGCGTCCGCTCGTCGAGCCGGTCGGCGAGGCTTTCGCTGATCTCGGCCGCGGGTACCCATTCGAACTCGTAGCCCTTCGGCTCGTAAACCTGGGAGAACATCCGGTAGACCCCGCCGTAGACGTCGTTGACGGCGACGATCCGGTCTCCCGGGTTGATGAGATGGACGATCGTCGTGGCGGCGCCGAGGCCGGACGAGAACGCGATCCCGTGCTCGGCGCCCTCGAGCGCCGCGAGGCACAGCTGCAGCGCCGTCCGCGTGGGGTTGGCAACCCGCGAGTAGTCGTAGCCCTTGTGCTCTCCGACGGCCTCTTGAGCATAGGTCGAGGTCTGGTAGATCGGAACCGTGACGGCGCCGGTCGCCGGATCGGGCTCCTGTCCAACGTGGATCGCGCGCGTCTCGAAGTCCACGTTTCGATTGTAGTTACGGCGCGACGACCTCCTTCGCACGGAGGAAGCGCGCGAGGCTGCGCAACGGACGGTGAAGCGGGACGTTTTCCGGCGCCGCAGGCTCCCAGAAGACGTTGTGTACCCGCAGGACGCCGGCCTTGCGGTCGTGCTCGGGGTCGATCCGGCCGACGAGGCGGTCCCCGTGCAGGATCGGCAGGACGTAGTAGCCGTACTCGCGCTTCGCGGCAGGGACGTAGATCTCGATTCGATAGAAGAAGTCGAACAGTGCTTCGGTGCGGTCACGGTCGTGGATCAGCCGATCGAAGGGAGAGAGCAGCGTCGTCCTGCGCGGCGCGGGCTTGTCCACGTGGGCGAGCGCGTCCGCGTGCACGCGCCATTCGCCGGAAACGCCCTCGACGACTGCGCGCAGCCCCGGCCCCCTCCGCGCGATGCCGAGCGCGCGCAGCCGATTCGCCTCCATCCGCTTCTCCGCCTCCCGCGCCGGCAACGCGCCCCCCGGCGGGTACCAGCGCTGGGCGAGATCCCATAGGCGCTGGCCGCTGCTCCGGCCGACGACGGCAACCTCACCCCACAGGTGTAGCGACATCAGCATCAGGCCGACCCGTCGCGGGCCCCACCAACGGTGATCGCGCCCTTCGCCCGCGGCGCGATCCTCGAGCTGGCGCGAGAGCAGCGGGCCGTTCTGCTCGAGCTCGCGGAGCACGTAGCGCTTGAACGCGCGGTTCTCGGTCAGGAACTCGTGCACCCAGCGTTCCCGCTTGTAGTGCCTCGAACGGCGCCAGCGCCTGATTCGCGCGCGGACGAGCGGCAGGTCCTCGATCGGGTAGACGAACGCGTTCCACTCGAACAGCTGCCGGTCGCGCCAGAGCAGCCGGTCGAGCTCGGCCCGGTCCCACGCACCGAGCCGGCTCCAGAGCACGATCTGATGGCTCGGGGCGACCCGCGCGATCGGATCGAGCTGCAGGAAGCCGATCCGGCGGACCGTCTCCAGAATCGACTTCGCGCCCCCGTCCAGCAGCTGCGTCCGGACCGCGATACGGCGCGCCTGTGGAAGGCTGAGCTTGATGGGCTCGGAGCTCACCGAGTTCGTACTCTCACAGTTGCCGCCGTCCGGTCGCATCCTCGAGGTCGGCTGCGGCTCGGGCGAGCTTGCGCGCGCGCTCGACGCCGCCGGCTACGACGTGGTCGCGATCGACCCGGACGCTCCTCAGGGCGAGCTCTTCCGCCGCGTCACGCTCGAGGAGCTCGACGATCCGGGCCCCTTCGACGCCGTCGTCGGCTCGCGATCACTCCACCACATCGAGGACCTGGCCGCCGCGCTCGACAAGATCGCCGGATTCGCGCCGCTCATCGTCCTGAACGAGTTCGCCTGGGATCGAATGGACGAACGCACGGAGCAGTGGTTCGAGGGTCAGCGCCGGGCGCTCGAGGCTGCCGGCCACGATCCCGAGCCCCTGGAGGAGGATTGGGAAGCGGAGCACGCCGGCCTGCACGGCTACGAGGCGATGCGGCGCGAGCTCGACGCCCGCTTCGAGGAGCGGTTCTTCGGCTGGACGGCCTATCTCTACCGCTACCTCGGCGGCCCGGCCACGCGTGAGCTCGAGCAGGCGCTGATCGACGCGCGCGCGGTCAACGCGCTCGGCTTCCGCTACGCGGGGACTTCGATTCAGGGACGATAGGCTCCTTCGCGTGAGATACGGCGTCGCGATTGCTGCCGCGGTCGCGCTGCTCGTAGGCGCGCCGGGCGCGACCTCTGCCGGTCGAGCCCGGATCGAGGTCACCGTACGAGTAACGCTTCGGCCTGATTCGGAGGACTCGAATCCGCTTGGAAGGCGCCAGTTCCTGGTCCGTTTCACCGTCCGCGTGGCTGCGGGACGAGTGTGTGACGAACTACGCCTTTCGCACCGCTATCGGGTTCTCTTCGACGGCCGCCGCGATCAGAACTTCCAGCAGCAAGGGACGAATTCCGTCGGTTCGGTCAGCAGCGCCCTCTTCGCGATCGACGTGGGTTTCGGTCCGACCGCGGGCGAAACCGTTCCGCTCGAGGCGACCGGCGAATGTGTGACCGGCTCCGCCGTTGAGCGGTCGGCGCGCGTTACGCGAACCGTGCAAATCCCTCCCCACTCCTGCGAGCAGGGACCGCTGCATGTACTACGGCTTCGCCGCGCCGCGGCCCGCGAAGACTTGACCGTAACGAACAAGCTCGTCCCACTCAGGAGAGGCGATCTCGTTCTCAGCGCGTACACGGCCTGGCTCGGTCGCGGCGGCAGCATCGTTTTCGGGGCGCCGGGGTGTCAGGGCTTTCGGATCGCGCTGAGAGGCGGAGGCTTTTTCTTTCCCGGGACCTACGCGCGAGGGTATTACGGCGTCGTCACCGGGATCGGGCGCGGGCAGCACGCTCGATTCATCGGTGACCAACACGCGGGGGGCATCGAGACGGAGAACGCACTCGTCACACCGACGGGTCGGCGCTTCGGGCCTCCGCGGCTGTCGTCTTTCGACGTCTACTCATTTCCGCGGAAAATTGCCCGCCTGACGCGCGTTCGCGTGTCGCGGGGCGCAGCCTGGGTCGCGGGCGGGCCCGGGGCAGGCGCGATGAGTCGTCCGATCCGCGTGACCGCGGGTTACGAAACGTTTGTCCGTTGCATCTCGTACCGGCAGTGTTGGCCCGACCCGCCTCGTCGTTTTTAGGTCACACCGCGAGCGCTTCGACTCGCTCCGCCGCGCGCGCGCGATAACCCTCGCCGAGCTTCTCCTCCAACGTCCGCGCCAGCTCTCCGCTCGCGGACAGCTCCTCGACGATGTCGGCGCCGCCGATCAGCTCGCCCTTGACGAAGACCTGCGGGATTGTCGGCCAGCCCGAGAGCGCGGAAAGCTCCTGTCGGAAAGTCGGGTCGGGGAGAATGTCCACCGCAGTCACCGGCGCGCCTGCCCTGCGCAGCGCCTCGAGCGCGCGGGCGGAGTTGCCGCACATGACGAACTGCGGCGTGCCCTTCATGAACAGCGCTACGTCCTCGGTTTCGATGATGCGCTCGATCTGCTCGCGAAGCTCGCTCAAGCCGCCCCCTTCGTCCGGATCCGTAGTTCATGAATGGTGCCATCACGGAGCGGGTCGGCGAGGGCGTCGTAGACGAGCCGGTGCTGCTCGACCAGCGAGAGGCCGTTGAAGCGCTCGCTCTTGACGCCGACCTGGAAGTGGTCGCCGCCGCCGGTCCGGTCCTGAACGGAGATCTCGGCCGCGTCGGGGAACGCCCGCTCGAGCAAGCCGCGCAAGCGGTCGACTGCCATCAGCCGCGCGAGTTCCCGCGCTGGTGCGCGAGGTACTCGAGCAGATCCGACCGGGTGATCACGCCGATCGGCCGGCCCTCCGCCGCGACGACGACCGCGTTGGTGCGGCCCGTCAGGGTCGAGAAGACCTCGTCGAGCGAATCCTTCGCGTCCACGGTCGCGAGCGGCGGTTGCATCACGTTCGCGACGTCCTCGTGGAGCGAGTCTGGGTTCTTGAAGACGCGGTCGAGCAGGTCGCGGTCCTGGAGCGAGCCGATCACGTCCGCCAGCGAGCCCACGGCGCCGTCGCGGACGACCGGGAGCTGGGAGATCGAGTAGCGCTGCATCATGTCGATCGCCTCGCCGACCTTCTGGTGCGAGCCGATCGTGATCAGGGCCGGAACCTCGGCCTCCTCGACTCGCTTCGAGCGGAGCACCTCTTCCACGCTGGGCGCCGGCACCTCCCGCTCGAGAAAGCCGAGCTCGAGCAAGTAGTTGTCGTCGAAGAACTTCGACAGGTAGGCGCGCCCGCTGTCCGGATAGAGCGTGACCACGGTCTTGCCGGCCCCAAGCTCCTTCGCGACCTCGACCGCTGCGAACGTCGCAGTGCCGCAGGAGCCGCCGACGAGCAAGCCCTCCTCGCGCGCCAGCCTCCTCGCCATCAGAAATGAGTCCCGGTCGGACACGGTGATCCACTGGTCGATGACCGACGTGTCGAGCGTCTGCGGATAGAAGTCCTCGCCGATCCCCTCGACGAGGTACGGATGCTGCTTCTCCGGGCCCGATGTGTAGATCGACCCCTCCGGATCCGCGCCGACGATGAGGACGTTTGATTTCTGCTCCTTCAGGTAGCGGCCGATCCCGGTGACGGTGCCTCCGGTGCCGACGGCGATCACGAGCGCGTCGATCTCGCCGGCCGTCTGCTCCCAGATCTCGGGCCCGGTCGTGTCGTAGTGGGCCTCCGGGTTGCCCGGATTCGTGTACTGGTCCGGCTTGAACGCTCCGGGGATCTCCTCCGCGAGGCGGTCGGACACCGAGTAGTAGCTCTCGGGCGACTCGGGCTCGACGGCGTACGGACAGACGATCACCTCGGCACCGAAGGCGCGGAGCAGCGAGATCTTCTCGCGGCTCATCTTGTCGGGCATCGTGAAGATGCAGCGGTAGCCCTTCAGTGCGGCCACGATCGCGAGGCCCGTGCCGGTGTTGCCGGAGGTGGGTTCGACGATGGTGCCGCCCGGCTTCAGCTTCCCTTCACGCTCGGCGGCCTCGATCATGGTGATCGCGATCCGGTCCTTGACCGAGCCGCCGGGGTTCAGATACTCGAGCTTCGCGAGCACGGTCGCGGCACCGTCCGGAACGACCTTCTGCAGCTTGACAAGGGGCGTGCGCCCGACCAGCTCGAGCAACGTCGGGTAGTCCGGCATCTATCAGAAAGCTTAGTGCCGAAAATGCCGGCGGCGGCTGAAGACCATCGTCGCGCCGGCGTCCTCGACTGCGGCGACCACCTCGTCGTCCCGCTTCGATCCGCCGGGCTGGATGATCGACCGGATTCCGGCCGCGAGCGCGAGCTGCGGGCCGTCCGCGAACGGGAAGAAGGCGTCGGAGGCCATCGTGGCGCCGAGGAGGTCGTGCCCGTGCTCACGCGCCTTGTCGAGCGCGATGCGCACCGAGTCGACGCGGCTCATCTGTCCGGCGCCGATCCCGAGCGTCTGCAGGTCGCGCGCGATCACGATCGCGTTCGACGTCACGTGCTTGCAGACGCGCCACGCGAAGAGCAGTTCGCCCCAGTCACTCTCGGTCGCCTCGCCGCAGACGGCCACCATCCCGGTTCGGTCCTCGACGTCCCAGTCGCGGTCCTGCACGAGCAGCCCGCCGAGCACGCGCTTGTAGTCGCGCTCGCCGGGATTCCCGAAGCGCCGCTCCTGGTCCTCGAGGATGCGCGTCGCGGGCTTCTCCTTCAGCTTCTCGAGCGCTGCGTCCTCGTAGCCCGGAGCGAACAGGACCTCGATGAACTGCGCGGAGAGCCGTTCCGCCAGCTCGTCGCTCACCGGCCGGTTCAGGACGACGACACCTCCGTAGGCGGAAACGGGATCGGCCGCAAGGGCGCGCTCGTAGGCCTCCTCCAGCGTTCCCGCGAGCGCGACGCCACAGGGATTGGCGTGCTTGACGATCACGCAGGCTGGAAGCTCGAACTCGCGAATCGCAAGCCGGGCGGCCGAAAGATCGTTGAGGTTGTTGTACGAGAGGTCGCGCCCGTGCAGGTGCTCGACGCGTGAGAGCAGGTGCAGCCTCGTGCCGAGCTCGGAGTAGTAGGCCGCCCGCTGGTGAGGGTTCTCGCCGTACGGAAGCTCGAGCTCCTTCGTGAACGCCGGCACGAGACCGTCGGGGAACGGCGTGCCCTCGAAGAACCACTCAGCGATCCCCGATTCGTAGGCCGCCGTCGTCGCGAATGCCTCGGCGGCCAGCTCGCGGTGCGTCTCGGTGGAGAGCTCGCCGTTCTCGCGGAGTTCCTCGAGCACTGCGTCGTAGCGCTCGGGCCGGCAGACGGCCGCGACGTGGGCAAAGTTCTTCGCCGCCGCGCGGAGCATCGCCGGGCCGCCGACGTCGATCATCTCGACCGCCTCCTGCTCGCTCACGCCGCGACGGGCGACGATGTCGCGGAAGGGATAGAGGTTGACGCAGACGAGGTCGAACGGACGGATCTCGTGCTGCTCGAGCGCCTCGACTTCCTCGCTTCGGTCGCGCCGCACGAGGATCGCCGCGTGGATGTTGGGGTGGATCGTCTTCACCCGCCCGCCGAGCAGCTCCGGCACGTCGGTGAGGTCCTCCACCGGCGTGACCTCGATCGCGTGCTCCCGCAGATAGGCGGTCGTTCCGCCGCTCGCGACCAGCTCGACGCCGAGCTCCGTCAGGCCCCGCGCGAAGTCCTCGAGACCGGTCTTGTCGTAGACCGACAGGAGCGCGCGCTCAATCACTCGATCAGCTCGCGGACGACGCGCGGCAGCAGTCGGTGCTCGACGGCCTGGACACGCTCGCGCAGCGACTCGACGGTGTCACCGTCGACGACCGCCACCGGCTCGGCGGCGATCACCGGGCCCGTGTCCACGCCTTCGTCGACGTAATGGACAGTGGCGGCGGTCTCGTGGATGCCTGCGGCCAGCACGTCCTCGATCGGGTGGGCGCCCGGAAAGTCAGGCAGCGGCGCCGAATGGGTGTTGATGATCCGCTCGGGGAAGCGCTCGAGGAAGGGCGTTGTCAGCAGGTGCATGTAGCCGGCGCAGACGACGAGCTCGACGCCCCGCTCCGCGAGGAAATCGGCCATCGCCAGGTCCCGTTCCTCGCGGCTCGCGAACTCCGTCGCGGGGAAGGCTCCGGCCTCGATTCCCGCCTTGGCGGCCCGGTCGAGCGCCCGCGCCTTCGTGTCGTTGGACGCGACCGCGGCGATCGGCAGGCCGGCGTCGATCAGCGCCTGCAGGTTCGTTCCTTCGCCCGAAACGAGAACGCCGATCGCGCGCTCCTGGGCGCCGGACTCCTCCCGCCCGGCGAAGCCGGGCTCCGGAGCCCGGCTGACGCCGCTGGCGGCAGGATCCTGCGCCCTCGGCGCTCGGCCGTACCCCGCTGTACTGTCCTCGCGCCTCGGGCTTGCCTCCTTTGCCAGCGGCGCCCCAGGAGCGTGCGACCTCACTCGACCCTACCGATGACCAAATCCTCTTTGGCAGCTTCGGGAACGACGGCGCAGAAGCCGATCCCGAGGTTGAAGACGCGCCGCAGCTCGTCCTCAGAGATGTGGCGGGCGAGCCAGTCGAAGACGGGCGGACGCTTCCAGGCGTCCCACTCGATCCGCGCCTCGAGCCCCTCGGGCACGACGCGCGAGACGTTTCCAAGGATGCCTCCGCCTGTGACGTGGGCAAGGCCACGCACGTCCGCGCGCGCTCGAAGCTCGCGCACGTCGTCGAGGTAGAGCCGCGTGGGGGCCAGCAGGTCGTCCGCGTCGTAGTCCTCTTCCTCGAGCACGCGACGGACGAGCGAGAAGCCGTTGGCGTGCACGCCCGCCGACAGGAAGCCGACGATCGCGTCTCCGGCCTCGATCCGGGCGCCGTCGACGACCGCGTCGCGATCGACAAGGCCGACGCAGGTGCCGGCGAAGTCGATCTCGTCCTCGCGATAGATCCCGGGGAGCTCGGCGGTCTCGCCGCCGATCAACGCGCAGCCGGCGGCGCGGCAGACCTCGGCCGCTCCCTCGACGAGCTCGGCGACCCGCTCGAGCTCGAGGCTGTTGGCGGCGACGTAATCCAGGAGGAACAGCGGCTCCGCTCCCGTCGTAATCACGTCGTTGATGCAGTGTGCGGCGAGATCGGCCCCGCAGAGACGCAGCTGCCCGCGCTGCCGCGCGACGATCAGCTTCGTGCCGACCGAGTCGGTCGTCGCCGCCAGCAGGCGCCGGTCGTCGAGCGGATAGAGCCCCGCGAACGCGCCGAACCCGCTCGCACCGGTCGACTCGACGGCGGCGCGGAGCCGCTCCACGATCGACTCGGCCGTGGCCAGCGACACCCCGGCCGCCTCGTAGGTCCTCTCGCGGGAGCTCACGCGGCCGAGTCTACGAAGCGGGGCTGTCGTCAGGCGAAGAACTCTCCGTACAACTCCGGCCTCCCCGCCGGGCCGCCCGAGACGAACCGAACCGTGCTCTGCCCGATCTCGACCTCCGAGTCGTCGACGGGAAGGTCGAGCAGGCGGCCGAGCGCGGCGGCCTGCTCCTCCGGCTTCTCGGACCGGAGCTGGAGCTCGGCGAGGCGTAGGTCGCCGGCCCCCTGGAGGACGTCCTCGATCCACTCGCGCGGGGGATGGATCTCGATCCGGTAGCCCGCGCCGGTCGTGACGAAGGTCCGCTTTCCGCCGTGCTCCTGGATGCGGAGCTCGTTCGCGTGGGCGCGGTCGATCGTGGTTGCGAACTCATCCTCGTCCATCGCGAAGCCGAGGTGATCGACGCGTGGCAGCTCCCACTGCCCCGGCTGGACGACGACGTTCACCGCCCCGCGCTCGAGCTCGCTCAGTCGTAGCTTGAAGCCCTGGCGGTCGAGCTCCTCCCAGGAGATGCCGCCCTCCGTGTACAGCTCCTCGTCGCCGATCCGGCCGTAGCGCGCGATCAGGCGAAAGCCGAGCTTGCCGATGTAGCGCGCCTCCACCTCCCGCAGCTTGGTCGTCACGAGGTGGTAGTGAAAAAGCTGCACGCGTGCCCCTAGCAGGCGAATTCTAGACTCCGGGCGTGGTCGCGAACGGCCCCTCGCTGCTGACGAGCTGGAGCCTCGAGCCGCTTCAGCTCGCGCCGACAATCGTCGTCGCCGTCGCGTATTTCTGGCGGGCGCGGACGCTCCGGCTGCGCGGGACGCCGGTACCGAGCTGGCGGCGATGGGTTTTCGCCCTCGGTCTGGCGATCGTCTTCATCTCGCTCGCTTCGCCCGTCGACGCCTTCGGTGAGGAGCAGTTCTTCTTCATGCACATGAGCCAGCACGTTTTGCTCGGCGACCTGGCGCCGCTGTGCTTCGTCGCCGGGTTGACGGGCCCGGTGCTGCGGCCGCTGCTTCGCCTCGCACTCGTCAACCGATTGCGCGTCCTCACCCACCCGCTCGTCGCGCTGCCGATCTGGGCGATCGACCTCTGCGCCTGGCACGTTCCGTTCCTCTACCAGGCGGCGCTCCACCACGATTCGGTTCACGCCCTCGAGCACGTCTGCTTCTTCACCGCCGGCGGGCTGATGTGGGCGCCGGTGCTCGAGACGCTCCCGGCGCCTGAATGGTTCGGCACCGGGTTCAAGCTCGGGTACATCGCGGTCGTCCGTGTGATCGAGACCGTCCTCGGCAATGTCTTTCTCTGGTCGGGCACCGTCTTCTACCCCTTCTACGAGGACCGGCTGCCGCGCTGGGGGATCTCGCCGCTCCACGATCAGGCGCTCGCCGGGACGGTGATGATGATCGAGGGCTCGCTCGTCACGCTGGCAGCGCTCGCGTGGCTCTTCTTACGCCTTGCCGCCGAAGGCGAATTGCGGCAGGAGCTGCTCGAGCGGGGCCTGGATCCGCGTACAGTGCGACGAGCAGTCCGTTATGGCAGGGCGGAGGATCTCGGCTCCCCGCGCTGAACTGGTAGCGGCCGACACATGCGCTCGACCGGCGTCCATCACGTCGACCTCGTCGTCTCTTCGATCGAGCGCAGCCTGCCCTTCTACAGAGAACTGCTCGGGCCCATGGGCTGGCACGGCCTCCACCAGGTCGAGGGCGAGCGCGGCGAGACGATCTATTACCTCAGCGGCCTGGGGAGCTCGATCGGGTTGCGCGAGGCGCAGTCCGAAGCGGCCGCTCCGTACGACCGGTACCGCGTCGGGCTGCACCACCTCGCGATCGAGGCGATGTCTCGGGGAGCCGTCAACGAGCGCGCCGACTGGCTGCGCTCACAAGGAGCGGAGATCGAGAGCGGCCCCGAGGAATATGCGTACAGCCCTGGCTACTACGCCGTCTTCTTCTACGATCCCGACGGCATGAAGCTGGAGATCGTTCACATCCCCGGCCAGGCTGCCTGACCGGAGAAAGGAGCGGACATGTCGACCTCGGAGCAAGGCGGCACAACCCCGGGCGGCCCCGGACGCGGGCCTGGGATGGGATACACGGTGGGGGGCAACTTCAGCCTTGCGCGGATGCCGGTCCCGGGCAACGCCGAGTTCGCAGCGCTGATCGCGATCAACATCTTTCTCGCGATCCTGCTCCTGGACGACGCCTGGAACGTCAACGACTGGGCATTCGCCAACGTCGTTCTCGGCGCGGCGTATCTCCTGAGCCGTGGGATCGCGAAGGCGAGCCGCGTGCTCGAGCAGTAACGAGCTACTTGACCGCCGGGGCGGCTGCCGTCTCGAACCGTAGCTTGGCGGTCGCCTCCGGCACTTTCGTCGGATAGTCGCGCGTCAGGCAGGCGCGGCAGAAGGACGAAGCAGGACGGCGCGTCGACGCCTGCAGGCCTTCGAGCGAGAGGTAGGCGAGCGAGGTCGCGCCGATGTATTCGCGGACCTGCTCCACGGAACGGCGCGCCGCGATCAGCTCGTCCTCTTCGGCGAAGTCCATCCCGTAGTAGCACTGCGAGATTACGGGCGGCGAGGAGACGCGGATGTGAACCTCGGCCGCGCCCGCGTCGAACAGCATCGTGACGATCTGGCGGGTCGTGTTCCCGCGGACGATCGAGTCGTCCACCGCCACGACCCGCTTTCCGCTGACCTCGGCGAGAGGGTTGAACTTCAGCTTCACGCCCTGCTGGCGCAGACCCTGGTCGGGTTGGATGAACGTCCGCCCGACGTAGCGGTTCTTGATCAGGCCCTCGCTGAACGGGATTCCGGTCGCCCGTGCAAAGCCGATCGCCGCGGGCGTACCGGAATCCGGAATCGGCAGCACGAGATCTGCTTCCACCGGCGCCTCCTCCGCGAGTCGCTCGCCCATGCGCACGCGTGCGGCATGGACCTCCACGCCGTTGAGGCGCGAGTCCGGCCGCGCGAGGTAGAAGAACTCGAAGATGCAGAGCCTGGGGTCGACACCTCCCGGAATCTGCGTCGCGCGGCAACCGTCTTCGTCGATCACGACCAGCTCGCCGGGCGCGAGCTCGCGCTCGAGGTCGGCGCCGACGAGGTCGAGCGCGCAGGTCTCGGAGGCGACGACCCACTCTCCCTCGAGGCGGCCGAGACACAGCGGCCGGAAGCCGTGCGGATCGCGGGCGCCGATCAGCTTGCCCTCCGACAGCGCCACGATCGTGAACGCGCCCTCGAGCCGAGCGCCGGCGTTCGCGACGGCCTCTTCGAGCGGCGCCGGATCGTTGGCGATCAGCGCCGCGATCACTTCCGTGTCCGACGTGGAGGCGAGGCTGACGCCGTCCGCCTTGAGCTCCTCCCGCAGCTCGGCCGCGTTGATCAGGTTGCCGTTGTGCCCGAGGGCGACCGTGCGGGCGCGTCCGTGGTGGACGATCGGCTGGGCGTTTGCCCATTGGGTCGACCCAGTCGTCGAGTAGCGCGTGTGGCCGATCGCGACGTCGCCGCGCAGGCCGCGCAGCTTCTGCTCGTCGAAGACCTGCGTGACGAGACCCATGTCGCGTAGGACGGTGAGGCGCCCCCGGTCGGACACGGCGATGCCGGCCGACTCCTGCCCGCGATGCTGGAGCGCGAAGAGGCCGAAGAACGTGACGCGTGCAACGTCACGCTCGGGCGCCCGGATACCGAAGACCCCGCACATCAGAGGACACTTCCTAGCACGCGGAGGTACTCCCATTCGAGCCGTTCGACCGCGCCCGCGTCGCACGCGAGCACGACGGACCCGTACGGCGCTTGGTCTGCTTCGACCTGCGCCTCGCGGCCGCTCCACGCTGCCGCCTCGGCGACGGCGACCTCGAGCCCTCCGTCGCTGACGTCGTGCGCGACCGAGAGGTGCGGGGCCGCGCGCCAGACGAACTCGATCAGCGCCGCGTCGTCACCGCCGGCCTCGGCGAGCAAGACGACGTCCCTTGTGCTCCAGCCGGTCGGAATCCGTCGCACGTCCTCGACGATGCCGACGCAGCCCACAACCGGCGTCGGCGGGATCCCGCGCCCGTCGGTCTCGTTGTAGAGCGAGACGTTGCCCGAGACGATCGGTATGCCGAGCAGCCCGGCCGCCTGCGCGACTCCCTCGATCGCCTGCGCCAGCTCCCAGCCGATCTCGGGCTTCTCGGGGTTGCCGAAGTTGAGGCAATCGGTCAGCGCGAGCGGCCGGCCGCCCGCGCACGCCACGTTGCGCGCGGCGTCGAAGACGGCCTGCACCCCGGCCGTGAAGGGGTCGCGCTCGCCGAGCGGAGGCCCGTCGAGCGAGACGGCGAGCCCGCGGTGGGAAGGACGCAAACGCAAGACCGCGGCGTCGAGGCCGGGTCGCCGCACCGTCCTCGACTGCACCAGCTGGTCGTACCGTTCGTAGATCCATCCCTTCGCTTCGAAGTTGACCGGATCGACGGGAGCGGGCTTCGTCTGCTGCGAAGCCTGTTCGACCTCGTAGCGCGGACAGTCGTCCGTCAGCAACCCCGCGGGAATCTCGCCGACGAGCTCGCCGTCGACGAACGCGCGCAGCTCGCCGGTGTCGGTCACCTCTCCGATCACGGCGTGATGGAGCTCCCAGCGCTCGAGCACCGCGGCTACCTCGCCCGGAGACGAGGTAACCGCGACCATCCGCTCCTGGCTCTCCGAGATCATGATCTCCCAGGGCTCGAGGTCCTCCTCGCGCAGCGGCACGCGGTCGAGGCTCACGTCGACGCCGACGCCGTCTCGGGCCATCTCCGCGAGGGCCGAGGCCAACCCGGCGGCGCCGCAGTCCTGGAGCGAATCGACCAGGCCGCGCTCGACGAGCTCCAGGCTCGCCTCGATCAGCTTCTTGCCCGTGAACGGATCTCCGATCTGAACCGAGGGCCGCTTGTCCTCGCCGGCCTCACCGAGCTCCTGGCTCGCAAGCACGCTCGCGCCTCCGATTCCGTCCCGTCCGGTGGTGGCGCCGTAGAGGACGACGGCGCTGCCGATGCCGGTGGCCTGGGCGCGCGTCAGGCGCTCGCGGGGAAGCAGGCCGACGCACATCGCGTTTACAAGACAGTTGTGCCGATACGCCTCGTCGAAGACCGACTCACCTCCGACCGTGGGCACGCCGACGCAGTTGCCGTAGTGGCCGATGCCGGCCACGGCCTTCTGGAACATCCAGCCGGGGTCGCCGAAGCGAAGCCCGTCGAGCAGCGCGATCGGCCGGGCTCCCATGGCGACGATGTCGCGCAGGATCCCGCCGACACCGGTGGCCGCGCCCTGGAAGGGTTCCACCGCCGTGGGGTGGTTGTGCGATTCGACCTTGAAGGCGACGGCGAGGCCGTCTCCGATGTCGATCACGCCGGCGTTCTCGCCCGGACCCTGCAGCACCGCCTCTCCCCGCGACGGGAGCCTCTCCAGCAGCGGCGCCGAATGCTTGTAGCCGCAGTGCTCCGACCAGAGCAGCGAGAAGACCGCGAGCTCGAACTGGTTGGGGTCGCGGCCGAGCAACTTGCAGATACGGTCGAACTCCCGGTCGGTCAGTCCGAGGGCGCGATGCAGGGGCTGTTCCGCGACCTGCGTCAGAGATCCGAGTCTAGCCACCTCACACGACGGCCCGTGAGGGCGTTTACCTACCTATGAGCCGGTCCTACGTGCCGCTGCTCGTGCTGCTCGCGGCCATCTGGGGCGCGTCGTTCATGTTCATCAAGGTCGCGAATCGCGACTTCGAGCCGACGACGATGATGATGCTCCGGCTCCTGCCGGCCGCCGCGATCCTGGCCGGCGTGCTCGTGGCCCAGGTCGGTCTGCGCAGGGCCGCCGCCGACCTGCGCCGCGTCGGCTGGCGAGGCTTCTTCCTCGGCGTGTTCAGCGCAGCGGCACCATTCACGCTGATCGCCTGGGGCGAGAAGCACATTGATTCTGGCGTTGCCGCGATCGGCAACGCGTCGATGCCGATCTTCGTCGCCCTTCTCGCGCTGCGCTGGCAGCGAAGCGAGCGAGTCACGGGCGGTCGGCTCGCCGGGATCCTCGTCGGAATCGCCGGCGTCGGCGTGCTCGCTGGCGTTCACCCGCGCGGAGGCTGGTGGGGCGCCGCCGGGACACTTGCAGTCGTGGCTGCTGCGATCCTGTACGCGATCGGCAGCCTCTTCGGCCAACACCTCGTCGCCCGCACGACCCCGCTCGTCCTCACCACGGCCTCGATGACCGGCGGCGCGCTCGCGCTGCTTCCGTTCGGGCTCGCGCAGCTCCCCGGCCAGATGCCCGGCTGGAAGGAGCTCGGCTCGGTCGCGGCGCTCGCCGTCCTCGGCACCGCCGCCGGCCAGCTCATCTATTACCGAATGCTCGAGACCGACGGCTCGGCGCGCGCCAGCCTGGTCACCTACCTGCTCCCCGTCACTGCGCTCTTCTACGGCGTCACGCTCCTCGGCGAGCCGCTGACGCTGGAGGAGATCGTGGGGCTCGTCTTGATCCTCGCCGGGGTCGCGCTGGGCTCGGGAGCGGTTCGGCTGCCGCGGCGGGAGCCGGCTCGGGCACCCATCACGCCATGAGCATGCGCATCCGGCGCGCCGAGGCGGACGACCTCGAGTTTTTCGTCGAGCTCGTGACGCACGACGAAGTCGAGCCCTACCTCGCTGCTTCGCGGACGCGCGACCCGGAAGGCTTGCTCGACGAGATCGACCGGTCGCGCTCGGAGCCCGAGGAGTTCGGCCGCTTCGTGATCGAGGTCGAAGAGAACGGCGAGTGGCGCCGAGCCGGAGTGATGGGCTTCGAGCTCTCGAACCGCCGCAGCCGGATCGCTCAGCTCGGCGGCCTCGCGATCCACCCGGACTTTCGCGGACGTCATCTGTCGGACGAGGCGGCCAGGCTCCTCCAGCGCCACCTGCTGCTCGACCTCGGCCTGCACCGACTCCAGCTCGAGATCTACGGCTTCAACGAGCGCGCGCAGCGCCACGCCGAGCGCGCAGGGTTCGTGCGAGAAGGCGTGAAGCGCAAGGCGTACTGGCGGCACGGCGAGTGGGTCGACGGCGTCATGTACGGGGTCTTGCGAGAGGATCTCGAGCCATGACGTTCGCGACGCGGTGGGCGGCAGAGTACGAGCGGGCGTGGCTCGCCGGTGACGCCGAGGCCGCGGGCGCGCTCTACACCGAGGACTGCACCTTCCGCTCGCACCCCTTCCGCGAGTTCGAGAACGCGCAGGACTACGCCCGTCGCGTCTACCGAGAAGCGTCGGCGACCGAGGTTTGGTTCGGCGAGCCGATCGAGGATGCCGACCGCGCGGCGGTCGAGTGGTGGGCGCTGCTGGCGACGCCCGCGGGCGAGGAAGTGACACTGGCAGGCTGCTCGCTGCTCAGGTTCGGTTCCGACGGGAAGGTGGTCGACTCGCGCGACTACTGGCACGAAGAGCCCGGCCACCGGCGCCCGCCTGACAGGTGGCGGTTAGAAAGCTAAGGGGCGTCCGCGAACGGCCGGACCTCTGAGTCGGGTCCGATCAGGACGATGTCGTTCTCGTCGTTGAGCCACAGGAGCTGGCGTGACGACAGCTTCGCGCCGAAGCCGCCGAGCTCTCGGTAGCGGGTTGTCGCGGTGAAGCTGTAATCGCGTTCGAGCTCGTCGATCCGCGCGTCGACGTCGGGGACGGTCGGTTCGAAGAGCACGATCCAGCGCCCCGGGTCGGCGACGACGACGTTCACGTTCCGTTGCCGACGCATCCGCGCGACCTGTTTGCGCGTCAGCTTCGCGGAGAAGCCGCGCAGCTGCTGGCTGTCGTAACGGAGCCTCGCGCGGAAGCGTAGCTCCCGCTCGAGGCGTCGGACGACCGGCCGCACCGCCTCGGTTTGACCCTTCACCTTCAGCGTCACGACGTAGGGCGCGCGAATCGCGTCGGACCGCGCTACGTCCACCACCATCTGCACGCCGACGATGCTCGCCACGATCGTGAAGAACAGGAGGCGAGGAGCCAGAAGGCGAGGCCGCAGGATCGCCATTTCTACCTCTGACGACAGTTAGGGCCTCCGAGTTGTTACCCAAAAGGGTGAAATTTGCGAAATGGAGCTCATTCACACCTGCTACCGGATCACCGATCCGGAGAAGTCCGTGGCCTTCTACGAGGCGCTCGGGTTCGAGAAGCGCCGCGAACTGCCGATCCGCGCCGAGGCGATCAACATCTTCATGGGGCTTCCCGGCGACGACGACCGGCTCGAGCTGACGTACAACTTCGGGGTCGACTCGTACGAGCTCGGCACCGGTTACGGACACATCGCGCTGACGGTCGACGACTTGGATGCGACGCTGGAGCGCTTGGCAGCCCAGGGCATCGAGCCGGAGCGCCCGCCGTACACGGTGCGCGAAGGCGGCTCGCGGCTCTGCTTCGTCCGCGACCCGGACGGCTACAGGGTCGAATTGATCGATCGCAGCGGTCGCTAGCCCAGGCGCGCGGCGACCAACGCCGAGGCCGGTTTGGCGCCCAGTTGTTCGAATGCATCGAACGCTCGGCGTAGGTTGTCCTCGTCATCGGCATCCGCCAGGGCCCACGCGGCTTCATATGGGGAGCCCAGCGCCGTCCAGAGCTCCGCTGCGCGGGACCAGTCGCCGGCTATCTGAGCGGCGTACGGCTCCACCGCCCGGGCGGGGACCTCCGACAGAAGGCCGGCTCGCCAGCGCCAGTAGGCGAGCTCCCCGAGGGGCCAGTCGGCGCGGTACCGGACAGCTAGGTCGAAGGCAACATCCGTCACCTCGCCGATCCGCTCGTGGTCGCCTGCGAGCCACGCGGCTTCCGCTCGGGCTGCCGCTGCCGGCGCAATCCGTAGAAGCTCGCCGGTGGGCTCGGCCAGTGCGAAGGCATCTTCGAGAGGCGAGTCGGCGTCCGGCTCGCCTCGGCGCGCCCGGACGAGGCCTCGCACGACCGACGCGACGATCCGAGGAAACGTCGAGATGACCCGTTTCTGGAAGACGAGGGTCGCGAACTCGGCCGCCTCGTCCCACTGGCCGCGGTCGAGTGTGATCTTCGCGCGAAAGGCAAACAGGTAGCTGCGCCACAGGTCGAGGCCGCGCTCGCCGAGGTAGGCGAGTGCCGGCTCGAAGTGGCCGTCGCCGAGCTCGTAGTCTCGTCGGTACGCGCCGACCTGGAGGAAGTGGACGAACGCCCGGCCGACGTGGTCTGGAATGGAGAAGTGCCGGCTCAGCTCGAGGCTCTGCTCGAGCTTCGCCCTCCCCACGGGATTTCCGGCCAGCAGCTCGGTCGTGCCGATCGTGTTCAGGGCATGTGCACGAGCCTCGACGTCGTCGATCTGCTCGGCGAGCTCGAGCGCACGAGTCCCCCAGCTGAGTGCTCCGTCCGCGTCCAACATGTCCTTGCGGAGCGACGCCGACGTCGCGTATGCCATGGCGAGCTCAGGACCGGCCCCCAGAGGCTCGAGCACGGCGAGCGCCTGCTGAATAGTCTCACCGGCTTCCACGGGGCGTCCGGGACACCACAGGATGTTGGCGAGCCGGCGAAGCGAGTCGCCTTCGCCACGTGCGTCGCCGAGATCACGGAAGCACGTGATCGCACGCCTGAGCGCATCGAGCGCCTCGTCCGCCTGGTCGGTGAGGTAGCACTCGTACGACCGCCTCTTGAGAAGCTCCGCGAGTTCACGCGGCGGCAGCGAGTCGGCGTATTTGAGGGCTCTTCCATACTGGGCGGCGGCCTCGCGGTGCGCCCCCAGGGCGACTGCGCGTTCGGCAGCGGCGGGGGCATAGCGCAGGACAGCCGCGCCATCTCCGGCCGCGTCGGCGTGATGCGCGAGCCGTTCGACATCAGGCAGGCCCCTGGCGGGATCCGCTAGGGCAGCGAGTGCCCTGCGGTGGAGTCCGAGGCGGCGGTTCGGCGAGAGCGACTCCTCGACCGCTATCCGCGCGAGCTCGTGGCGGAACGCGACGCCGTCAGACGTGTCCCTGAGCATCCCGGACGCCAAGCACTCGTCGAGCGCATCGACGTCCTTCTCGGCGAGCGCCTCGAGCAGCCAGAGTTCGACCTGTGGAGGTGCGACGGCGACTGCCTCCAACAAGGTCGTCGCACCTGATGTGAGGCGCGCCGCGCGGGCGAGGACGGCCTCGCGAACTGTATGCGGAATTTCGGCCTCCGCCGCCGCGAGGGCCTCGGTTACGAAGAACGGATTCCCGGCGGTCTTCCGAAACAGCTCGTCTGGATCGACGCTGTGCGACTCGGCGAGCTGCGCCAGGGCTGCTCGCGAAAGCGGCGTGATGTCGAGCCGCCGCACGGAACGCGTCGTGGTAAGCGCGCCGAGCAGGATCCGGAGCGGGTGGCGGCGATCGAGCTCGTCGTCCCTGTAGCTGAGAACCACCAGAGCCGGGATGGCGTCGATCCTGCGGCCGACCAACGCGATCACGTCGAGCGTCGCTTCGTCGGCCCAATGCAAATCCTCGAGCACGAGGATCGTCTGTTCCCGCGACCCGAGCTCGCGGATGAGCGCTGAGGCGACTGCCTGCGGCTTGCTGCCTTCCTCGACGACATCGCCTAGCTCGCCACCGCACGTCTCGGCGACGTCGAGCAGAGGGCCGAGCGGACGAGGCGTGAAGAGTGGGTCGCACGCGCCCCAGAGAATCCGCGTCGATTGGTTCTGACCCTCACAGAACCACCGCAACAGCGCGGTCTTGCCGACGCCGGCCTCTCCGGAGACGATGGCCAACTGACCCCGAGCCGTCCTGACGACGCGGGTGAGGGAATCGGCGAGCGTCTCAATGGAGTCGGAACGCTCGAGAAGTTCGTCTCTCTCGTCGCCTGGCGTTGGCTCTGGGCGAGCGCCTCGCCCGTCCCGCCCGGGCGGCGGAAACACAGATTTCAGGCCGGCGACGTCGAGTTGGTAGATGCGCTCCGGCCGATCGAGGTCCTTGAGCCAGTACTCACCGAGGTCGCGCAGGGCGGCTCCCTCGAGCTCTGCGTCCTGGAGGACGGACGAGGCCGCCAGCGAGACGAGGACCTGGCCGCCGTGAGCTGCAGCCATGATCCGGGCCGCGCGGTGCACGCCTAGGCCGTAGTAGCCCTCGTCGTAGGTGCTCGGCTCGGCCGTGTGGATCCCCATCCGTACGCGCACCTTGCTTCCCGCCGGCCACTGGTGGCCCGCAAGCGCCCGCTGGGCGTCGATCGCTGCGCCGGCCGCTTGATCGGCGCGTGAAAAGGCAAAGAGAAACGAGTCTCCTTGATTGTCGACCTCCTCGCCGGCGTGGTCGCGAACGGCTGTGCGGAGGATCTTCCTGTGGTCGGCGAGTGCTTCTCCGTACGTCTTCCCCAGACGCTTCAGCAGCGCCGTCGAGCCCTCGATATCCGTGAAGAGGAAAGTGACCGTTCCAGTGAGCAACGTGGTCATGCGCGCCTGAGACAAGGAGTTACACCCTGCGGGTCGATGTCGTCAAGCGGTGCAGGGATTGCGCCGAGGAAGTGAGACCCCGATAAGACGCCGTCTCAACTCGACGTTGCAATGTATCCGGACGGCTACCGGATCGAGCTGATCGGGCGCTAGCGCCTGACGAGGTAGGCGGCTCGGCCCTGGGCGCCCGAGGCCCAGCAGGCGTTCGGGTTCGCGCAGTCGGTCGTGTCAAAGGTGCCGTTGTCGAAGCGCGTCCACGACTGTCCTTGGTCGACGCTGACGTCGCTTCCGGTCGGCCCCACGGCGATCGCCGTATGACCGTCGACCCAGGTCGCACCCGAGCGATACTGGTTTGGCGCGTCGGCGACGAGTTGCCACGTCGTCCCGCCGTCCCTCGTTAGCGCCATCGCATCCGGCGATGCCTCCGGCGTGACCAAGTCCCCGCCGACGGCGAGGCCGTGTTGCTCACCGCGGAAAGCCAAGGCGAAGATGCCGGCGGATTCGTTGCTGTGCATCGGCGTCGCGCTCACGGTCCAGGTTTCACCACGGTCGTCCGAGCGGAAGACCCGGGCCTGCGCGCCGCCTCCAGTGCCGAACCACGCGCGGTGGCCGTGGTCGGAGGTGATGCACTGGCCGCTCGCGGCGAAGGCGAACTCGCCGGGAAGAGCCTGCGGCATCCCCGCCGGATCGACGACGTGCCAGTGGTAGCCACCGTCGTCCGTGGCGATGAGCCGGAACTTCTGGCCGTCCGGAGGATCGGACAGCGCCAGCCCGCGTTTGCGGTCGAAAAAGGTCATGCAGTCGTAGAACGCAGTCGGTTCGGTGTTCACGAACGTCAGAGCCCAGTGCTGCCCCCCATCGGCGGTGACGTAGATGCGAAACGAATCCGGCGTCTCGCCGATCGAGAGGATTACAGCGTGATCGGCGTCGAAGGCCTCGTTGTCTCGGAACTGGAGCGTCGCGGTGCCGGGCGGGGAGACGTTCTGCCAGGTCGCGCCGCCGTTGACCGTTCGGAGAACCGTGCCCTGGCTACCGCTCGCCCAGGCCACATCCGCGCTCACCGCCGAGAGTCCGCGCAGGCGCGCGGTCGATCCGGTCGGTGTCAGCTGCCAGGAGTAGCTCGGCCCGGCCGCCGACGCGAGCGTCAGGGAGCTTGCGGCGACCGCCAAAATGGCGAAGAGCAGCGAAAACCGCCGGACCACGGCGCGGGAGCTTACTGCATCGAGGCCGTCTCTGGCGCTAGCGAACGGAGCGAAGCGCGAACAGCTCGTGGTCGTTCGGAAGCTGGACGACCTCGCCGTCTGTCAGCCGGCTGCGGATCAGCTTCTGCGCGTAGAGCCGCTCGTCCGCGGCGCGGAAGAGAGTGAGCGGATCCAAGCCGTCGCGCGGATGCACCGCCCAACCGAAGCTCATCGCGATCCCCTCGGAGGCGAGCGCCGAGGTGAGCCGGCCCGCGAAGGCGCGGACGCCGTCCGTGCTTGACGTTCCCGTGAGGACCGCGAACTCGTCGCCGCCCACTCGCGCCAGCTGGTCGTCGCTTCGCAGGACGCTCGTGAGGACCTCCGCAGTGCGGCGCAGCACATCGTTGCCGACGGCGTGACCCTCGGTGTCGTTGACCTCTTTCAGCCCGTCCATGTCGCCCATGACGATCCCGAAGGGACGGTTGTCCTCGAGCCGTCGCACGAGCGCCTCGTCGAAGGCGCGCGTGTTCAGAACGCCGGTGAGGAAATCACGGTCGGCCGCCGTCCGCAGGTACTCGACGAGCCGCCGGTTGTTCTGGGAGAACCAGCCGATCAGCGCGCCCATCGCGGTGAACGTGACGAGGCGGATGCCGGTGCTCGTGGAGAGGATCTCGGACGGAGAGATGGTGGGATTGACGAGGATCCCGAGCACGTAGAGCCCGTCGGCGAGGATCCCGGCTGCGGCCCCCCACAGCGGGCTGGTCGCGAGGGCGACCAACGCGATCGTGAGGTAGTAGAAGTGGCCGATCCCGAGGCCAGGTCGTTCGAACAGGAGAAACGCGAAGAAGACGAGCGCGTAACCCACCGCCGCGATCGCGAGCGAAGCCCCTCGGTATGCCCTCGCCGCAGGCATCGAACCTCAGAATTGCGGCTTTCGGGAGCGATCGCCTCCCTCGTTTGTGGGATTTTGCGGTTGTCACACCCTCGGCTCGAAGGGGTGACACACACGCGACGCGTGTCCCGTTAGCGTCGCCAACGTGAGCGAGAAGGCGGCAACTCCCTGGGGTCTGCACAGATCGTCGACGAGATCGTCCTGCCGCAGCGAGCGGGCGAGAAACGCTTCTCGTCGATCGTGCAGCTGCTCGAGGACGGCAGAGGCGACCGGCTCGTCCGGTTTGCCTACGCGACGAGCGGAACGGCCCGGCGCGGGCCCGTCACCTTGCGGGCACGCGATCTCGAGCGCCTGCGGGCGAGTTTGTCGGAGCACCCGGCGCTCGCGCAGGCGCTGGCGACATCCGCGCCCTAGGAGGGCTTGGCGAAACACAACGCTGTGCCGCCGGACCGCGCTGGAACGGCGCGATGCTGAGTCCTCGGTCGCGCCCGTATCTCATCGATACGCACGCTCCCTGCGTCCTTGCCTCGCACCGCCCATCGCGCCCCGCCGACGAGCGGAGTTCCGCCAAACCCTCCCCGCCGCATCGACGAGCGAGCCGAGGATCAAGGCACCGTCCGTGGAGCCGACAAGCGGGTCGACCGCGTGCTCGGGGTGCGGCATGAGGCCCATCACGTTGCCGGCGGCGTTGACGACGCCGGCGATGTCCCCGATCGAGCCGTTTGGATTTTCGATGTAACAGAACACGATCTGGGCCGGGTCGAGGTCGTCCGGGGGCACGTAACAACCCTCGCCGTGCTTGACCGGGATCGTGATCGTCTGGCCGGGCTCGCACCGCGAGGTGAACGGCGTGTCGGAGCTCTCGACCCGAAGTGGAACATCCCGGCAGACGAAGGAAAGCGAGGCGTTCGGCCGCAGCGCCCCCGGCAACAGGCCCGCCTCGCACAGCACCTGGAACCCATTGCAGATCCCGAGGACGAGCCCGCTCTCGGCGGCGAAGCGCCGGACCGAGTCCATCACGGGCGCGAAGCGGGCGATCGCGCCGCAGCGCAGGTAGTCCCCGTACGAGAAGCCGCCGGGAAGTACGACGGCCTCGACCTCGGGGAGCTCGGACGTGTGCCAGACGGCCACCGGCTCCGCTCCAAGCCCTTCGAGCGCGAGCGCAGCATCGCCGTTGTCGTTCGAGCCGGGGAAGGTGATGACGGCGACGCGCGGCTTCATTCCTCGATCCGGATCTCGTACGACTCGATCAGCGGGTTCGCGAGCAGCTGTTCGCACATCCGCTCGAGCTCCGCGCGCGCCTGCTCACTGTCACCGTTCTCGAGCTCGACGTCGATTACCCGGCCGACGCGGGCGTCCTCGACGGCGAAGCCGAGCTGGCGGAGCGACGCCTGGACGGCCTCGCCCTGAGGGTCGAGGATTCCAGGCTTCGGTCTGACGAGGACCGTCGCCTTCATCGGAGCACCGTCTCCGGGTCGGCGGCGTACTCGTCGAACGGGCTGCCGGTCAGCAGCTCAAAGGCCTCCACGTACCGCGCCCGGGTTCCCTCGACCACCTCCGGCGGGAGCTCCGGGCCGGGATCGGTCTTGTCCCAGCCGAGGCCCTCGCAGTAGTCGCGGACGTACTGCTTGTCGAAAGACGGCTGCGGGCCGCCGGGCTCGTACTCGTCGGCGGGCCAAAAGCGGGAGGAGTCCGGCGTGAACGCCTCGTCGGCCAGCATCAGGCGTTCCTTCTCGTCGATTCCGAACTCGAACTTGGTGTCCGCGATGACGATGCCTCGCGCACGCGCATACTCGGAGGCGAAGCGATAGAGCTCGATCGAGAGGCGCTCCACTTCGGTCAGCCGCTCGGCGCCGATCAGCTCGGACGCCTGGTCATGGGTCAGCGGCTCGTCGTGGCCGGTCAAGGCCTTGGTCGTCGGCGTGAAGATCGGTGCGGCCAGCTCCTGGGATTCGCTGAGCTCCGGCGGCAACCGCACACCGCACACCTCGCCCGTCTCGCGGTAGCTCTTCCAGCCGGACCCGGAGAGGTAGCCGCGGACGACGCACTCGATCGGAAGCATCTCGAGTCGGCGGCATTCCATCGAACGGCCGTCCTCGCGCAGCGCGAGGAGGTGATTCGGAACGGCGTCGCCCGTGCGCGCGAACCAGAACGTGGAGAGCCCGGTGAGGACGCGCCCCTTGTCCGGGATCTCCGTCGGCAGCACGACGTCGAAGGTCGAGATCCGGTCGCTGGCGACGAGTAGGAGGCGCTCGTCGTCGAGCGCATAGATCTCCCGGACCTTGCCGCTCGCGACGTGGGCCGCGGCCTCAGGCATGAACTGTTTCCTCCTTTTGGGCGAGCGCGCGCAGGCGCTCGAAGACGGTATCGACGTGACGGGTGTAGGCGGCGAGATCGAAGGCCGACTCCAGGTCGACGCGGCCGGCAATCTCCCTGTCCGCGTGGATGAGCTCGCGGAAGTCCTGCTCCTCCTCCCAGGCGCGGAGCGCGTGTCGCTGCACGAGACGATAGGCCTGGTCGCGGGCCAGCCCTGCGTCGACGAGCGCGAGCAGCAGCCGCTGGCTGAAGAAGAGGTGATGGCTGGACTCGAGGTTCCGGCGCATGCGCTCGGGCCGGACCACCAGCCCTTCGACGAGCCAGGTGAAGCGGTCGAGCATGTAGTCCAGCGCGAGAAACGCGTCCGGAATCGCAACACGCTCGGCCGAGGAGTGCGAGATGTCACGCTCGTGCCAGAGGGCCACGTTCTCTAGTCCGACGACCGCGGCGGCACGCACGACGCGCGCGAGTCCGCAGATCCGCTCGGCAACCACGGGGTTCC
>JBIOYJ010000181.1:0-5196 GCA_044870105.1 Gaiellaceae bacterium
GGCTGGAACCGGCGCTCCAGCGCCGCGTCCTTCTCGATGTGCTTGCGGTACTCGTCGAGCGTCGTCGCGCCGACGGCTCGCAGCTCCCCGCGCGCGAGCATCGGCTTCATCATGTTCCCCGCGTCGACGGCCCCCTCGGCCGCGCCCGCGCCGACGATCGTGTGCAGCTCGTCGATGAAGACGATGATCTCGCCCTCGGCGCTCTTGATCTCCTGGAGCACTGCCTTGAGCCGCTCCTCGAACTCGCCGCGGTACTTCGAGCCTGCAAGCAGCGCGCCGATGTCGAGCGCCCACACGCGCTTGCCCTTCAGGCCCTCCGGGACGTCGCCGGCGACGATCCGCTGCGCGAGGCCCTCGACGATCGCCGTCTTGCCCGTGCCGGGCTCGCCAATCAGGACCGGGTTGTTCTTGGTGCGGCGCGACAGGACCTGGATCACGCGCCGGATCTCTTCGTCGCGGCCGATGACCGGGTCGAGCTTGCCCTGCTCGGCGAGCTCCGTCAGGTCGCGGCCGAACTTCTCGAGCGCCTGGTAGGTCTCCTCGGGATCCTGCGAGGTAACGCGCTGCCCGCCCCGGACGGCCTCGATCTTGGCCTCCAGCTGGTCCCGCGGGACGACGTCGAGCGCGAGCAGGAGATGCTCGGTGGAGACGTACTCGTCCTCCATGCGGCTCGCCTCGTCGAAGGCACGGTCGACCACGTCGCTGAACGACTTCGAGACGGAGGGCTGCTGCTGCGCGCCTTCGGTCGAAGGCTTCGCGCGTAGCCGGGCCTCGGCCTGCGCGCGCAGCTCGTCCGGGTTCGGGACGAGCTCGCGCGGCAGCTCCTGGTCAAGGAGCGCGAGCAGCAGGTGCTCCGGGTAGAGCTCGGGATTGCCCAGCCGGCGCGCAAGCTCCTGGGCGGCCGCCACGGCCTCCTGACTTTTGAGCGTGAGCTTGTTGAAGTCCATCCTCACGCTCCTGGGCGGCGGAGCCTCTCGGCCGGCAAAGCCGGCCTTCGGCACCGCCTGGCGCCGCTGGCGGCACGATCCTTCGCCGGCGGCGCTTGTCCGTACTTCGCTGTACTGTCCTGCGCGCCGCCGGCTTGGCTCCCTTGCCAGCGACGCCCCAGAAGCGTGAGGGACGTCATCGCATCACACTCCTGGTCGGTACGGGGAATCGGGGCTCTTCGTAGGGAACGAGGTCGCGGCGGTACTGGCGGTGCACCTTCTCGACCTCTTCGCGGAGCTCCCGCCGAAGGCGTTCGATCCGCTCGTGCGCCTTGCGCAGCTCGTCCTCGAGACGGATCACCACCTCGACGCCAGCGAGGTTGAGCCCGAGCTCGTTGGTCAGCCGCTGGATCAGCTTCAGGCGCTCGAGGTCGGCCTCGGAGTAGAGGCGCGTGTTCCCGGCCGTGCGCTGCGGGCTCACGAGACCCTTGCTCTCGTAGATACGCAGCGTCTGCGGGTGCATGCCGACGAGCTCGGCGGCGATCGAGATCATGTAGCGCGGCCGGTCGTCCATCACGCATCCTCCTCCGGCCGACCCCAGACTTTGTTCGTCATCGCCTCGGTCGCCTCGTAGGCGCTCAGCCCGAGCCGCCTGCGGGCGCGGTAGGTTCGGAGATCGAGCATGGCCGAGGAGCCGAGGAAGATCGCCACGATCAGCCAAAACAGCGGGCGCCACGGATCGGCGCCGAAGAGGATCAGCGCGACGACCAGCCCGCCGGTGTTGATCAGCGTCCCGACGGGTGAGAGGGCGTAGGTGAGCGCGTGGTTCACGATCTTCCTCACGGGACCTTTCTCAGCTCCTCGAGCAGCTCGCGCTGCTTCTTGTTGAGGCGCTTCGGCACCTCGATCCGCAGGCGCGCGAGCAGGTCGCCCCTGCCGCCGCCCTTGAGCTTCGGCGCGCCGCGGCCGCGGACGCGCAGGAGCTTGCCGTCCTGTGAGCCGGCCGGAATCTTCACGGAGACCTGGCCGTCAGGTGTCGGGACGTCGACAGTTGCACCAAGCGCCGCGTCGGCGAACGGGACCGGCACGTCCACGATCAGGTCGTTCCCCTTGCGCGTGAAGACGGTTGACTCCGCGACGCGCGTGACGACGTAGAGGTCGCCCGCCTCGCCGCCGCCGTAGCCGGCCTCCCCCTTGCCCTTCAGCCGGATGCGAGTGCCGTCCTTGACCCCGGCGGGGATCTTGACCGTGTAGCGCTTCGTCCGGCGCTCGCGGCCCGTACCGCGGCACTTTGGGCACGGCTGCTCGATCACGGTGCCGTTGCCGCGACAGCGCGGGCAGGGCTGGGAGAGGGCGAAGAAGCCCTGACTCTCCGCCACGACGCCGCGTCCCTTGCACTCGGGACAGACGGTCGGCGAGGTTCCCGGCTGCGCCCCGGAGCCACCGCATTCGCTGCACGCCGTCTCGAGCTCGACCGGGATCTTCGTCTCGATGCCCTTCAGCGAGTCTTCGAACGAGAGATTCACCTGGACCTCGACGTCGTTGCCGCGCCGGCCACGCTCCTGCCGGGCTCCTCGGCCTCGGCCAAAAATCCCTCCGAAGAGATCGCCAAGATCGACGTTGCCGAAGTCGAAGTCGTCGAAGTTGAAGGTGGCGCCCTGGAAGCCGCCGCGTCCGTCGGCCGAGCCGAAAGCGTCGTATTGCTTGCGCTTGTCGGCGTCGGAGAGGACGTCGTAGGCGGTCTGCACCTCCTTGAACCGCGCCTCGGCCTCCGCGTCGCCGGGGTTCCGGTCGGGATGGAACTCCCGCGCTAGCTTGCGGTAGGCCTTCTTGATCTCTTCCTTGGACGCGTTCTTGGCAACGCCCAGAACGGCGTAGAGATCCTTAGGCCTTGTCGCCACCGGTCTCCTCCGGTGCGGCGACGACCACGCGGGCAGGCCGCAGCACGCGGTCGCCGAGCTTGTAGCCCTTCTGGAGGACCTCGATCACGGAGCCCTCCTCGGTCTCGGACGGCTGCGAGAGCAGCGCCTCGTGGACGTGCGGATCGAACTTGCCGTCCGTCTCGACTTCGCCGAGCCCTTCCCGCTCGAGCGCCGCGCGCAGCGCGCGGTGCACCAGTCGAACCCCGTCCTCCAGCTTCGCCTCCTCGTGCTGCTCCGCGGCCTCGAGCGCCCTCTCGAGGTCGTCGAGCACGGGCAGGAGCTCCTTCACCAGCCGCTCGTGGGCGCGCGCGACCAGCTGTTCCTGATCGCGCGCGGCCCGCTTGCGGTAGTTGTCGAACTCGGCCGCGAGGCGCTTCAGGTCGTCGAGGTGCTCCCCGGCCTTGGCTTCTGCCTCGGCCAGCCGCGTCTCGAGCGACGGCTCCTCCTCGGTCGCTTCCTCGACCTCGTCGATCTGATCCCGTGCAGGATCGGTCACGAGGTCTTGGCCTCCTCGTCCACGATCTCGGCGTCCTCGGCCTCGACGACCTCTTCTTCGGAGGCACCGTCACCGCCGGCCGCGGCCTGCTGCTGCGCGCTCGCCTGGGCGTAGACGGCCTCGGCGAGCTTCTGCGTCGCCTCCTGGAGCGCCTCGGTCTTGGCGCGGATCTCGCCCACGTCGCCGCTCTCGAGCACCCCGCGGAGCTCCATGATCCGGCCCTCGATCGTCGAGGCGTCGGCCTCCTCGAGCTTGTCGCGGTGCTCCTTGAGCGTGCGCTCGGTCTGGTAGGCGAGGTTCTCGGCCTGGTTGCGGGCGTCGGCCAGCTCGCGCAGTCTGTGCGCCTCGTCTGCGTGCGCCTCGGCCTCGCGGATCATCTGCTGGACCTCTTCCTCCTTCAGGCCCGAACCGCCCTCGATCCGGATCCGCTGCTCGTTGCCCGTGCCGAGGTCCTTCGCGGAAACGTGAATGATCCCGTCCGCGTCGATGTCGAAGGTGACCTCGACCTGCGGCATGCCGCGCGGCGCCGGCGGGATTCCCACCAGCTGGAACTTGCCGAGCGTCTTGTTGTAGAGCGCCATCTCGGACTCGCCTTGGAGGACGTGCACCTCGACCGAGGGCTGGTTGTCCTCGGCGGTCGAGAAGACCTCCGACTTCTTCGTCGGAATGGTCGTGTTCCGCTCGATCAGCTTGGTGAACACGCCGCCCTTCGTCTCGATCCCGAGCGACAGCGGCGTGACGTCGAGCAGCAGGACGTCCTTGACCTCGCCCTTGAGGACGCCGGCCTGGATCGCGGCGCCGACGGCAACGACCTCGTCCGGGTTGACGCCCTTGTGCGGGTCCTTGCCGATCAGCTCGCGCACCTTGTCGACGACGGCCGGCATGCGCGTCATGCCGCCGACCAGGACGACGTGGTCGATCGCGGAGGCCTGGATGCCCGCGTCTTCGAGCGCCTGCTTGGTCGGTCCCACCGTGCGCTCGAGCAGATCCGCGGTCAGCTCGTTCAGCTTGCCGCGGGTGAGCTGGAGGTCGAGATGCTTGGGACCCTCCTGCGTCGCGGTGACGAACGGCAGGTTGATCTGCGTCGTCATCGTGGACGACAGCTCCATCTTCGCCTTCTCGGCCGCCTCGTAGAGACGCTGGAGCGCCATCTTGTCGCCGGCCAGGTCGATCCCCTGGTCCTTCTTGAACTCGGCCACCATCCAGTCGACGATCGCCTTGTCGAAGTTGTCGCCGCCGAGGTGGTTGTCGCCGTTCGTCGCCTTCACCTCGAAGACGCCCTCGCCGAGCTCGAGCACCGAGACGTCGAACGTGCCGCCGCCGAGGTCGAAGACGAGGATCGTCTGGTCCTCGCCCTCCTTGTCGAGCCCGTATGCGAGCGAGGCCGCGGTCGGCTCGTTGATGATCCGCAGGACGTTGAGACCCGCGATCTTGCCGGCGTCCTTCGTCGCCTCTCGCTGGGCGTTGTTGAAGTAGGCCGGAACCGTGATTACCGCGTCGGTGACGGTCTCGCCGAGGTACGCCTCGGCGTCGGCCTTCAGCTTCTGGAGGATCATCGCGCTGATCTCCGGCGGGGCGTAATCCTTGTCCGCCGCCTTCACGCGGACGTCGCTGTTCGGGCCCTCGACGACCTCGTACGGCACGATCTTCATCTCCTCGGAGACCTCGCCGTACTTGCGGCCCATGAAGCGCTTGATCGAGAAGATCGTGTTCTGCGGGTTCGTCACCTGCTGGCGCTTCGCGGGCGCGCCGACGAGCCGCTGGCCGTCACTCGTGAAGGCGACGACGGACGGCGTGGTTCGGCCGCCCTCCGCATTCGGGATGACGGTCGGCTCGCCGCCCTCGAGCACGG
>JBIOYJ010000182.1:0-6105 GCA_044870105.1 Gaiellaceae bacterium
CGCCGAGTACAAGAACCCGCGCCAGCTCCAAGAGGGAGACGTCCTCGTCGTGGGAGCAGGCAATTCTGGAGCCGAGATCGCCATCGAGGTGGCACGGACTCACAAGGTGATGCTGTCGGGTCCAAGCACGGGCGCGATCCCCTTCCGGCCCGAAAGCGTTGTCGCCCGTGTCCTGATGCCGATCATCGGTCGGATCATCTTCCACCGAGTGCTAACGATCAGGACTCCCATCGGGAAGAAAGTTCGTCCGAAGATGATCTCTAGCGGCGAACCTCTGATCCGAGTCAAGCCCAAAGACCTCAAGGCCGCGGGCGTCGAACGCGTTCCTCGGGTCACCAACGTTCACGACGGATCGCCGCACCTCGAGGACGGCCGCACCGTGGAGGTCGCCAACGTCGTGTGGTGCACGGGATTCCACCCCGGGTTCTCTTGGATCGACCTCCCAGTCCTCGGCCCACAAGAGCCCTTACACAAACGAGGGGTCGTCGAATCAGAGCCCGGCCTCTACTTCATCGGTCTCAAGTTCCTCTACTCCGTTTCCTCCGAACAGATCCAGGGCATCGGCCGCGACGCGGATTACATCGCCAAGAAGATCGCCGCCAAGCGTAAGGTACGACGGGCTGGTCGATCGGTGGGCGACCCGTCAGAGGAGCGAGACGTGATGGCAAGCTCCGCAGGAGCGTGAGGCGAGAAGTTCAACGACCACTCGCTCCGCTCGTGCCCCCGGCAGGATTCGCGAACCTGCGCACCTCGCTCCGGAGGCGAGGGCGGCGACGTCTTCCGAAGCTATGACCTGTTTTTGTTCGTGCGACCGAGCTACAAGCTCGCCTTCGAAAGCCCTAGTTGCAGGCACTTTGCTGTTCGGACAACGGGCCACGTTTGGGCCACGAAGCGACGGGTCGCGCCTGACCGGACAACATAGGCCGCAATTTGCAGGTACTTTGAGAGACGGGAGCGACGGGACTCGAACCCGCGACCTCCGGCGTGACAGGCCGCTTCGAGGATCACGACGGTTGACGACGATCGACGCACAATCGCTCTATTCATGCGGCTTTCTGCGCTTCTCACGATTCGATTCCGACGCTTCTAGTTGTCAAGGGGTGTGTTGGTAGCGTCCGGAGGCGCCGGTAGAAGTGGCGGGCGAGGGCACGTTTGACGCAGCGGCGCGCTTCTCGTGCGGTCCTTCCTCTGGCTAGCAGCCGCTGGTAGTAGGCGGCTGTTTGGGCGTGGTGGCGGATTCGGGCGAGCGCGATTGCGTGGAGAGCGCGGTTGAGCTGGCGGTCGCCTCCTCGGTTGAGCCGGTGTCGGCGTTGCTTTCCGCTCGAGGCGTCGACTGGGCTGGTGCCGGCGAGCGCGGCGAAGGAGGCCTCGCTTCTCATCCGGTCGGGGTCGCCGCTCGAGACCAGTGGCTGCGCAGCAGAGACCGGGCCGACGCCGCATTCCTCGAGCAGCTCGGGCGCCAACTCGTCGACGAGCGCGATCAGCTCCTGCTCGGCCGCAGCGATCTCCTCGGAAAGGCGCGCGACGCGACGGCCGAGCCGGCGCAGGACGAGCATGGTCACGTCCGGGCCTGGGCGAAGACGTGCCGCTGCCGCCGCCAGTCGCTCGCCTGAGAGCGCTCTCAGCCGATCACGCACCTGCTCGGGAGCGGTGACGAGCAGCGAGCTCAGCTGGTTGAGCGCGGCGGTCCGTGCCTGGACGGCGCTCCGACGCTCGAGCAGCAGCACGCGCAACGCCTCGCGGCGGCCACCGCCGCGAGGCAGGCTCAGCCGCTCCCCGCTCAGCAACCGCCGCGCCGCCAGCGCCGCATCGATCAGATCGCTCTTGCCCCGGCGGCGATCCCGACGCTGCGGCCGCTCACACTCGAAGACAGAGACGCCAGCGTCCTGCAGAAAGCGAGCCAGCCCGGCCCCATAGCTGCCGACACCCTCGACAGCGAACACCGGCACCCCCAGCTCCAGCGCCCAGGAAAGCAAGCAGCGGTACCCCTGACCGCTTGTCTCGATCTCGCGACTGTCGAGCTGGACACCGAGCCGATCAACAGCGACCGCGACATGCGCGTCCCTGTGCGTATCGACCCCGATTGCCACCGTCCACTCCATCACCTAGCCTCCCACCGTCGACGTGGTCGACCGGCCTGGACAGGGCTGTGTCGGGCAAAGGACGCACGCTTCTATCAGGTCACCGGCCAGTCGAACGAAGCGACGGCGGGAGACAGGTCGGTTTCAAGGCACAACGATCCGCCAGCATGGTTACGGGTCATCCCGCCGTCGCTTCCCACTCTCAGCCGGCCATCGGACGAAGCCAGCCCCCGGCGACGCTACACAGCATGATTAAGCGAAGCCGATCTCAGACGTTTGCTGCACGTTTGCTGCCCGAGCGTCAGTCATGTGACCCGCTACTCGAATGGCCCCCGAAAACGGGCCCGTGTGCTTCCTACGAGGAGCGGGCGGCGACGGCTTCGGCGAGTAGCTCGCCGGTCTCGGCAACTGACGGCTGAGCGCCGAGACGGGCAAAGAGTTCCCGGGCAGCGGCGAGTGCGCCGTTGGCGTCTGCCCGCCCCAGGGCGACCCGGCAGCGGCCGAGGCCAAGCAGCGCCAACGCCTGCTCGAGGACGGAGCCGTAGTCACGCCAGCGCTCCACGGCTTCCGAGTAATGGTCGGCAGCGTCTTCGAGGTGCCCCTCCGCTTCCGCGAGCACGGCCGTCGCTGTCAGAAGGGCGTAGCGGTGTCGCGCCATTGCAACCTCGAGGTCGGGGAACAACCTCCTTGCCTCTTCGACCCGCTTCGCTGCGCAGCAGATGCGCACTGCGTCCGCGAGGTGGTCGGCCCGATACGTCGGATGCTCGCTCGTGGCCGTCCGGAACTCCTCGACCAGGTTGAGCGCTGCCGATTGATCTCCGCGCGCCTGCTCGATCGCGGCGCCGATCGCGAGTGCGGGAGCGAGGATTTGCGGGTCCTCGATCTTGCGCGCCCGCTGCACGAATTTCTCGGTCAGGGCGGCCGCCTGATGGACCGCGCCACGCTGAACGAGGACGCGTGCCTTGTACGAGAGCGCCATGACCCCGAAGTAGCTCTCGCCGTGGTGTTCCTCCCACGCGATGAGCTCGTCGGCGAGGCGGATGAGCTCCTCCCATTCGCCGAGGTCGAAGAGCATCCACAAACTCTCGCCTTTGGTCCACATCACCGGGCCCATGAGTCCGCGCCGTTCGCCGAAGGCGATGCCCGCCCGGTGCACCTCGAGCCCCTTTGCGGGGCCTTCCATGAACCAGAGCTGGCCCCCGAGATTGATATGCGCTCGAACGGTCTCCTGTCCGAGGCCGAGCTCGAGACTCCGTTCGAGCGCCTGCCTGAGATCGTCGAGGCCTCCCCGGTCACCGAGCTCGCACCGAGAAACACCGCGGAACTGCCGCACCATCACGGCTACGTCGTCGACCGCGAGCTTCTCCGCCGGCTCGAGGGCCTTCTGCGACCATTGGAGGCACTCTTCCCAGCGCCCCGACAGCATGTGCTCCCGCGCGATCTGCGCGTACGCGCGGGCAAGTTCTGTGCCGGGCTCCTCCCGCTCCAGCAGCTCGATCACCTCGTCGAGAAGCATCCGCGCCCGTCCCGTCTCGCCCCGGAAACCGTGCAGGAACGAGAGGCTGACCATGGCCTCGCCGACACCGAGAACATTTCCCTGGGCCCGCAGCTCTGCGATCGCATCCTCGTAGCGTCGCTCAGCGTCCGGGAAGCGGCCGGCGAAAAAGGCTGCCTCCGCTGCTTTCACCAGGACTTTCGTGCGCTCGGGGTGACCCGGTGGGAGGAGCTCAAGCGCAAGTCGGTAATACGACTCTGCTCGGCCGACATCGAGCGCGAAAGCACGGTCACCGGCCATGATCAGGAAGCGGCGGGTGGGCGCCTCGAACTCCCTCGCCTCGTCGACGGCGCCCGCCGCGTGTGCGAGCTCGAGTGCATCCCCATAGTGGTGCGCGAGGATCTCCGCATGGTCTGCGACCCGGTCCTCGGCGATGCGCTCGATCCATTTCGCCGCCGACCAATGCTTTCTCGCCCGGGCTGCTCGCGGGATCTGCTGGTAGGCGACATCCCGCACAAGGAGGTGCCAGAAGGAGAACTCGTCTTGGCCTTCAACGGATGACGTCCGTGCCGGTCGCACGAGCTCTTTCCTGACGAGCTCATGCAGCCCCTGCTGCACCGTCCGCTCGTCGAGCCCTCCGATTGACGCGACCGCGCCTGCCCAGAAGACCTTGCCCACCACCGCAGCGTCGTAGAGGAGCCCTTTCCGGTCCGGAGTGAGGGTGTCGAGACGTGCGGCGATCAGGGCATGGACGGACTCGGGGACGGGGATCTCCGATTCCGAGGCAATCTCCAGCGAGCGGCCGCGGCGGATCAGGATGCCTCGGTCCGAGAGCATCCGCACGAACTCCTCCGCGTACAGCGGATTGCCGCCCGCGCGCTCGAGCAACAGAGTCTGGGTATCTGCCGGGAGCACTGCCTGCGAGAGGAGTGCCGAGATCAGCCGCGCGGTCTCTTCGCCTGTGAGCGGAGAAAGGGCAATGGTCGTTGAATTGCGCTTGCCTCCGCCCCAGCCCGGCTGACGTTCGTAGAGCTCGGGCCTGGCGACGCACACGAGGAGGAGCGGGACCCCGCTCGACCAGTCTACGAGGTGCTCCAGGAACTCGAGTAGTGCGTCGTCCGCCCAGTGCAGGTCCTCGAACACGAGCACGAGTGGCCGCTCCGAGGCGATCGCCTCGAAGAAGCGCCGCCAGGCGGTGAAGGACTCGGCGCGCTCGGCTGTTCCGGTTGCCTCGGCGGCCTGGGCGCCAACGAGGGGGGCAAGTCTCGCCCCGAACCAGTCTCGCTCCGACGACTCCGCAATCGCATGCTCGACAGCAGCCTCCAGCTTCGCCGCGGCCTGCTCCGGGCTGTCGGACTCGAGGATGCCCGTCTCGCCCTTGACGATCTCGCCGAGCGCCCAGAACGTGATTCCCTCGCCGTAGGGCAAGCAGCGTCCCTGGCGCCAGACGGCCGTTGCGGGCTGCTCCTCGAGGTAAGCCCGAAACTCGGCGAGCAGCCGCGTCTTGCCGATTCCAGGCTCGCCGGTCACCGTGACGAGCTGCACGCCGGCGTCTCGGATCGTCCGCCCATACGTTTGCCGCAGCAGCGCAAGCTCATCGTCACGGCCGACAAACGGCGTCGGTGCCGTAGGCTCCGCCCCTGCTTCCAGCTCGCTGCGCGCGCCGGTCGCCAGCCAGATACGGAGTGGCTCCCCTTTGCCCTTGACTGAGACCGGCCCGAGCTCCTCGTAGGCGATTGCGTCCTTCGTCGCCCGAAACGTGATCTCGCCAACGACGATCCCGCCGATCGGGGCCACCTGCTGCAGGCGGGAGGCCGTGTTGACGACGTCGCCCGTCACGATTCCTTCGCCCGCTTCGGGGCGGGCGGCCAAGGAGACCACGGCCTCACCTGTGTTGACCGCTGCCCGCACGGCGAGCTCGAGGCGCGGGTCCGCCCGGTTCATCTCCTCGATCGTCGCCAAGATGTTGAGTCCGCTCCGGACGGCACGCTCGGCGTCGTCCTCGTGCGTCACGGGGGCGCCGAAGGCGGCCATGACAGCATCGCCGACGAACTTCTCGACCGTACCGCCGAAGCGCTCGATCTCCTGCTTCACACGCGCGTGGTAGGGGCGCAGCGTCGCCCTGACGTCCTCAGGATCGGCGCGGTCGGAGCGATCGGTGAACCCCACGAGGTCGACGAAGAGGACCGAGACCACCTTGCGCTCCTCCTCCGGTTGCCGAGCTCGCTCCAGGGCGGTCCCGCAGGCGAGGCAGAACCGGGCCCGGTCGGGATTTCGCTCGCCGCACTTCGAGCACGCGATCACGACAACTGGAGTGTAGATCTGAGGGCTGGCCACTCTCTCCACGGGAGGCCGGCGGGCAGTTTTGCCAGATACTCGATATTGACATCGGCCCCTGCTGCCCGTTTGCTGCCCGCGATCCGAGCAACCGTGCCCAATGAGACAACACAAGATCCGGATTTGCAGGGCAAACGAGAAGACGGGAGCGACGGGACTCGAACCCGCGACCTCCGGCGTGACAGGCCGGTC
>JBIOYJ010000183.1:0-10311 GCA_044870105.1 Gaiellaceae bacterium
GGAGGGCTCGCTCGGCCTGATCCGCGCCGTGGAGAAGTTCGACTACCGCAAGGGCTACAAGTTCTCGACGTACGCGACGTGGTGGATCCGGCAGGCCGTCACACGCGCGATCGCGGACAAGGCACGCACGATTCGCATTCCGGTGCACATGGTCGAGAAGCTGAACAAGGTCGTGCACATCGAGCGCCAACTCGTGCAGCGTCTCGGGCGCGAACCGAATCCCGAGGAGATCGCGGAGGAGCTGGAGATGACGCCCGAGGAGGTGCGCGACATCCTGCGCATGGCGCAGCTGCCGGTCTCGCTCGAGAAGCCGATCGGCGAGGAGGAGGAATCGGAGCTCGGCGATTTCGTCCAGGACGACCAAGCCGAATCGCCCTTCGACACCGCCTCGGTCTCGCTGCGGCGCGAGGACATCGAGTACGCGCTCTCCTCGCTGCCCGAGCGGGAGCGCAAGGTGATCGAGCTTCGTTTCGGCCTGACGGGGGAGCAGCCGTGCACGCTGGAAGAGGTCGGTAAGGCCTTCGGCGTCACCCGCGAGCGCATCCGCCAGATCGAGAACAACACGCTCAAAAAGCTCGAAGGCCTCCCTGAAGCACAGGGTTTGAAGGACTGTGTCTAAAACGTCGGGGAACCCCCTGATTCCCCGACGAGACCCCTCCTTTAGAGCGTTTTGTGTGCTTCGACCGCGTTCTTTCGCCGTGAGCCTCCCGCCGGGCGAAGCCCGGCTCCGGCGGCGGATCGTCTCGTTCTCAATACGCGGCGCTACCACCCGCCCGCCTCGGGTCAAGGCGAGACGATCAGGGAACCAATCGCTAAGCCGTGGCGATAGACGGCGACGAGCGTGAGCGCTCCGACATCCGCATTCCGCCGCGCCTCGCCGTCCCACTCAGCATCACGACCGCGGCGCTCGCGGCTCTCTTCTTTATCGCAGCATTTTCGGGCTGGTCGCTTTGGACGTTTATCCCGATCGTCGTACTCGGCGTGGCGAATCTCGTCGGCGTCGAAATCGCGCGCACGCTGAATCGGCGGTAGCGAGCTTGAACATCGCATCGTGTGACGGCCGGCTCACCCCTCGACCTGCACGCGACCGACGTCGAGGCAACTCGAGCCGTCCGAAGCGGCCAATCGAACCTGACGAAAGCTCGTAAGCCTCAGAAAGGGGTCTGACCCCTTTAGGAGAGTTGAGGGTTCTAGGCGCGGAGGCTCGGCGTGCCGCAGAAGAGCCCGCTGAAGGTGGGCGTCGCCGCCTGCACGGAAATCGGCCTGCCGTCGCCCAGGTAGCCGGGACGCTTCGTCAGCCAGCGGAGCTTCCACACTCCGCGCGAGCGCGCCCGGAAGCTGAGCAGCCGCTTCTCGAGCGGGCGCACGACGACGACGCGTTCGTATCCCGGTGTGCGGAAGACGACCCGCGTGGGCTCCGTCCCCTTGGGCAGCCAGACGAGGAAGCGCAAGGTCCCGTCCACGCGGCCGTTCGGTGCCGGGAAGACCTTGACGTTCCCCGACTGGGAGAGCCACGAGTCGTGGTAGAGGCCGCCGACGAACATCGTCATCCGCGGCGTGGAGAGCGGCCGCCAGAGCTCGTAGTCGTTGCCCGCGGCCACGCGCAACGCCCCGCGGAACTGTGCTCGCACAGCATGGTTCGAGATCGCGAACGGCTTGCGGATCGGCCGGCCGCCGACCGTCATCGCGCCATCCTCGCGCAGCCGCGAGATCTTCGAGCCGAAGGCGTCGATCCCCGTGGCGCCGTCGAGAAAGAGCACGTCCTCGAGCGACGTGTTCCAGAAGAGCTCTTCGTGTGCGCGCGCGTGCGGCGTCGCGGGCGTCTGGATCAGGAGCGTGGGGCCGAGACGGGCGTGGTCGATCCAGCGGGCATCGGCAGGCAGGTAGTCACGACGCACCGAGGTGGCGACGTGGTGATCGAAGGCGACCGCGCCGACCGAGGAGGCGCCGACGAAGAAGAGGGCGGCGGCGACGGCGACTGGAGCGATCCGGATTCGGTACGCCACGGCGATCGCAAGCACGGACAGGCCCGCCACCAAGACGGCGACGGTCAGCGAGCCGGTATCGATCCCGACCGCCTTCTCCAGCCGGAAGACCGCGAGCAGGAAGGGCGAATCCTGCTTCCCGTCGCCGATCGTGTAGCCCGACAAGGGCACGCGCGCCGAAAGGGCGATCAACGCGAGGGCGATCACGGCCACGACGCGCCTGCACGGTGCGCCGCGCTTCAGATAGAGGCAGAAGGCCGGAAGCGCCAGCGGCAGCAGGGTCATCAGGTAGCGCTCCTGGAAGCGGCTCGACCCGTTCGAGGCGTAGAGACCCGCCTCGACAAAGAGCGTTCCCGCGTAGGCGAGCGTCAGCGCGACGAAGGCGCCTTCCTCGCGCGTCCGCGGGCACATAAGGCCGAACCACAGCGCGACGACCGCGCCGGGAACGATCACCCAGCCCGCCGAGTAGGCGAGCAGCATGCTGTCCGTGGCGATCCAGTGGGCGATCGCGCCGGGGCGGATCCCGAGCTCGGCGACACCCGAGTAGTAGCCGAGCAGGCCGGTGGGCCCGAGGGCGAGCGAGCCCACGAGCGGCATCGCGAGCACGCCGAGCATGAAGCGGTAGCGGGAGACTGCCGCACGGAATCCGTGCTCCACGATCAGCGCCGCGACGAGGAACGCGACCGGAAGCACGACGTACTGCACGCGGGCGAACGTCGCCAGGCCCGCGCACGCCAGGAACACGGCCTGCGCGGTCCGAGAGGGATTCGAGAACGCCCTGACTCCGGCGTAGATCGCAAAGAGAGCGATCGTGTAGGCGATCGGATCGGCGAGCAGGAAGGAGCTAAAGAAGAGATCCGGCGACGCGACCGTGAGGGCGCCGGCGGCGAGCGCCCAGCGGGTGCCGAGTCCCAGTCGCCGCGCCAGCAAATAGATGGGAACGGCGGCGAGCGACATGGCGAGCGCGTTCTCCGCCTGGGTCAAGCGGTACGCGAGCTCGGGATCTCCGGGCAGCCAGAAGGGCGCGGCCAGGAGCGGTTCGAGCAGCGCCGGGAAGTGCGCCGACGCGCCGCGGATCAGCGGCCGGCCGTGCTCGGCGAGCGAGCGCGCGATTGCCGAGTAGATGTATTCGTCCGGAAAGTAGAGCGGCGTCGCGTGGCCGAGGGCCGCGACGAGCCGCAGCATGAAGCTTGCGCCGACGATTCCAGCCAGCCCGATCCAGGCGGGAACCGCCGCCAGCCGCCCCAGGCCAAGCGGAAGCCGCGCCGTCTCGGACCGCGGAACGGAGACGTCGATCGCCACAACTGGGCTATCGGCACTCGGCCGCTAGTCCCTTAAACGGGTGAGCCAGGTACTAGACGGGCTCTGGCTCGTCGCCGTCGGTGCGGTCGAACGGGACGAAGAGGTTGCAGTGCGGGCACTTGAACCCGCTTTGGCCGGGGGCGCCCTCCCCGAGCAGCTCGGCCGTGAACGGCTTCTTGCAGTGCGGGCAGACGACCTCGTAGACGCCGGTGGCTGGGCCCTCGGCCATGCGGCCAACGTACCAGAGGGCTAGACCGATGCGCGCCGGCGCGGCGCGTTAGCGTGCGCGCATGACCCTGGCGCGGGTTCGGGGCGCGGCGCCCGCCGCGCTCGTCGTCTGCGTGAGCCTGGCCGCGGCGGTGCTCGCGCTGAAGCTCTGGCGCGCCGACCTCGGCGTCCCCTACGCGTACACGGGCGACGGCAACTTCGCGCACATGATCGTCAAGGGGATCGTCGATCACGGTTGGTATGAAGAGAACCCCTCGCTGGGCGCACCCTCCGGGCTGCAGCTCTACGACTACCCGGTGATGAACGGCGACGACCTGAACGCGGTCGTCTTCTGGGTATTGGGCTTGTTCGCCGGGAGTGCGGTGGCGATGAATCTCTTCTACATCGCGACCTACCCTCTGGCCGCGCTGGCCGCCTTCCTCGTCTTTCGCCGGCTCGGCGTCTCCGGGCCGACCGCCGGCGTCTGTTCGGTGCTGTACGCGCTGTTGCCCTATCACTTGATGCGCGGCGAATATCACCTGCTGCTGGCGGGCTACTACTCCGTGCCGGTGGCGGCGTGGCTCGCCCTCGGGGTGCTCCGCGGGCAACCCTTACTCGCGGGATGGAGATCTCGGGTCACGCTCACGACGCTCGTCCTCTGCGCGCTCGTTGCCACGGCCTCGGGGTCGTTCTATTACTCCGGCTTTGCGATCGTGCTCGTCGCGGCGGCGGCGGTGCTGGCCTGGCGGCGCGACGCGCTCCTCGCCGGGGCGGTCGTGATCGGCGCGATCCTCGCGGTCACGCTCGTCGAGCTGTCACCGGCGCTCGCCTACCGCGCCGCTCACGGCAAGAACGGCGAGGCGTTCGTGCGACCGCGGCTGAGCGGTGAGACTTACGCCCTGCGCTTCACCCAGCTCGTGCTCCCGATGGACGCCCATCGGGTCGACGCCTTCGCCCGGTTGACGCGCAAGTACGAGGAAAAGTCGCCGGTGCCGCAGACAGAGGCCAAGACCGCGGCCCTCGGCGCGATAGGCGCGATCGGCTTCCTCTGGCTGCTGGGCGTCGCGCTCTGGTCGGTCGTTCGCGGCGGGCGGGGCTTGCCTCTGCTCCACCGCGAGGCAGCCGTGCTCACCGCCGTGGCGTTCCTTGTCGCAACCTTGGGCGGGCTGTCGACCTTGATCAGCGCTGCCGTCCCGGTCCTCCGTGCCTGGAACCGCCTCTCGATCTTCATCGCCTTCTTTGCGTTGCTCGCGATCGGATTGCTCCTGGATGCCCTGCGGCGGCGCCTGCCCGCCGTGGGCTTGGCGGCGCTCGCCGCTGTTCTCGTGATCGGTTTCCTCGACCAGACGAGCGATGGGATCGTCCCCGCCTACGGCGCGAACGAGGCGACGTGGCAGAGCGACGGTGCGTTCGTTCGCTCGATCGAGGAGTCGCTGCCGGCCGGCGCGATGATCTTCCAGCTTCCCTACATGGCCTTCCCGGAGGCCGGGAACTTCCAGCGCTTGAGCGACTACGACCAGGCGCGGCCGTACCTCCACTCGTCTCGGTTGCGCTGGAGCTACGGCGCGGTGCGCGGCCGGCCGGCGGATTGGGCGGCTCGGTTCAAGGACGCGCCGATCGCGGAGCTGGTGCCCGAGCTTCGCCGGCGGGGCTTCCGCGGGATCGAGATCGACCGCTTCGGCTATGCGGACAACGGGGCCTCAGTCGAGGCCGAGTTGCAAAGGCGGCTTGGTGAGCGGCCGCTCGTCAGCCGGGACGCCCGCCTCGCCTTCTTTGCCCTGAGAGAACGCTAGTAGCTCTTGATTCTGGCTCGCGTCCCGATCACGATCAGTGGTTCTCGGGCTGGTCGTAACCAGCGAAGCGTCTTCAGCAGTTGCGGAAGCGGCAAGCTCGCACAGCCGAGCGTCGGGCGGCCGGTGCTGACGTGGAGGAAGATCCCGGAGCCGCGGCCCCGGACGACCGGATCCATGTTGTACCGGATCACGGCCAGGTGCCTGTACGCGGTCGGCGAGCGGGACATGTCCTCGCTGGTGATCCGGAACGGCGGCCGCGCCCCGCAGCGGACGTGGCGGAACTGGTTGTAGTAGGGCGAGCGCCAGTCTTCGACCCACCAGTCGCCGCAGACAATGCGGCGGTAGCGATAGCGCACGCCCGGGTTCGGGGCGATCCCGTACATCACAGGCCAGATCCCGAACGCGCCGGCGGGGGTCGTCCGGTCGCCTTCTCGCTTGCGCTCCGAGACGCCTCGCCGGCCGAGCCAGGCCGGCCAGGGGCCGTCGACGCGAAGCCAGCAGTCGCCCGTTTTTCGCCACAGCCGCGCCTCGCCGCGCACGGATGTTCGCTGCGGCGCGAGGATCGTGATCAGCTGCTCCGCCGTCCCGGTGTCGGCCAGCTGATTGGCGAGGTTGGCGGGGCAGGCCGAGGCGCGGCCGTCCTTACCGATCCCGGCGACGAGGAGCACCAAGCCGGCAGAGACGAGGATCACTCGGATCATCCCGGCCTTCAGACTACGGGGCGATGAGGCTCCTGCTCGCGTTGCTCGTCGCAGTTGCTCCGCCGTTTCAGTACAGCATCTCGCGCGTGACGAAAGCACAGCTGCCCTATTCATGGCACGCCGGTTGCCCGCTTGCACCCACGCAGCTGCGGCGTGTGCGCTTGAGCCATTGGGGCTTCGACGGACGTGCCCACACTGGCGCGGTCATCGTCAACAGGAAGGCCGTCGGCGACATCGTGACCGTCTTTCGCAAGCTCTACGCAGCCCGCTTCCCGATCCGCCGGGTTCGGCCGATCGACGCGTACCGCGCAAACGACGAGCGCTCGCTCGCGGCCGACAATACGTCCGCGTTCAACTGCCGTTTCGTCATCGGGCCGGGCCCGCGCCGGTGGTCGGTACACGCATACGGTCTCGCGATCGACGTCAACCCTGTCGAGAACCCGTACCTCGAGCGCGGCCGCGTGCATCCGCGCGCCGGTCGCGCCTATCTCGACCGCTCGATCGTCCGGCCGGGGATGGCCGTTCGCGGAGGCCTGCTCGTGCGGGCCTTCGCTGCGGTCGGCTGGCAGTGGGGCGGGCGTTGGCGAAACTCGCCCGATTACCAGCACTTTTCGGCCACCGGCGGCTGAGCGAGCCCGGTTTTTAGCCGGGCTTTGCCGCCGGTTTACCGAGGCGGCGGATCCTCCGTGCGTAATCCATCAAGGGAGACGTCATGAACGCACGGGTTGTACTACTGATCGGCTGTCTCGCTCTGAGCGCCGTGACGGCCTCGTCGGCGGCGCCGTCGAGCCAGCGTGCCGCTGCGACGACGACGCGCGTGAGCGTGTCGAGCAGCGGCGGGCAGGGTGACCTGCCGAGCTACGCGATCGCGATCAGCGGCGACGGGCGCTACGTCGCCTTCACCTCGGAGGCGAGAACCCTCGTCCCCGGCGATACAAATCAGGGAAACGATGCATTCGTCCGCGACCGCCGGACCGGCCGGACCACGCGCGTCAGCGTCAGCAGCGCCGGTCGAGAGGCCAAGGCGGGCGACGATCCGTTCGGCGGTTCGGCCGCCGAGGGCATCAGCGCCGACGGTCGGTACGTCGTCTTCCGCTCGGACGCCGCGAACCTCGTCCCCGGGGACACGAACGGCGCGCTGGACGTCTTCGTCCACGACCGGAAGACTGGCCGGACGTCCCGGGTCAGCGTCAGCAGCAGCGGCGGCCAGGCAAACGGCAGCAGCCTGTTCAGCTCGATCAGCGCGAACGGCCGCTACGTCGTCTTCACCTCCAACGCGTCGAACCTGGTTCCGCGTGACACCAACGGAGCGAGCGACATCTTCGTTCGCGACCTGCGGAGGGGCCGCACCTCGCGCGTCAGCATCGGCAGCCGGGGCCGGCAGGCCAATAGCTGGAGCGAGGGCGCGTCGATCAGCGCCGACGGTCGGTACGTCGCCTTCCCCTCGCTCGCATCGAACCTCGTCGCCGGCGACCGGAACAAGCTCTCGGACGTCTTCGTCCGCGATCGAAAGCTTGGCCGGACGACCCGCGTGAGCGTGACCAGCCGCGGCAGGGAGGGGCGGGGTAGGCCGTACTCGAACGGCAGCAACACCGCTTCCATCAGCGCCGACGGACGCTATGTCGCGTTCCACTCCGACATGACGAACCTCGTCAGGGGCGACACGAATCGCACTTTCGACATGTTCGTGCGCGACCGCGCGACCGGTCAGACGAAGCGCGTGAGCGTCAGCAGCCGCGGCGCTCAGGCCAACGCGGAGAACCTCGGTCCGCCGAGCATCAGCCCCGACGGTCGCTACGTCGCCTTCACCTCGTTGGCGTCGAACCTCGTCCCTGGCGACAGAAACGAGATCACGGACGTCTTCGTCCACGATCTTCGGAGCGGCCGGACGATCCTGGCCAGCCGCGGCAGCACCGGTGCACAAGGAAACGACAGCAGCTGGAACGCTGCCGGCGCGTTCAGCGCAAACAATCGCTACCTCGCGTTTTCGGCGTGGGCATCGAATCTCGTCGCCGGCGACACGAACCCGGTACCGGATGCGTTCGTCCGCGACTTCGGCGGACGGCCGACCCGTTAGTCCTCTCGTCGACGCGAAAAGCCCCGTCCTTGAGGCGGGGCTTTCGCTGCCATAGCTTTGGGTCTGCCCAGCGCAAACATCTGAGGGACGACAGGAGGTTTCTCGATGGCAACCACCGCCGACGCCACTTCACGACGCGACGCTCTCGTCGAGCGCCTGTTCATGAACGCGATCGGGGCATTCGATCTCTTCTCGGTCTACGTCGGCGAAGCTCTCGGTCTCTACCGGTCGCTCGCGGAGAAGGGGCCTCTGACGTCTGCCGAGCTGGCGGAGGCGGCCGGCGTGCACGAACGGTACGCTCGCGAGTGGCTCGAGCAGCAGGCCGCGAGCGAGCTGCTCGAAGTCGAAGGCGAGGGCGAGGAACGGCGCTTTCGGCTGCCGGAGGGCCATGACGAGGCGCTGCTCGACGTCTCGAGCCTCAACTACGTCGCGCCGATGGCCCGGGCGGTCCTCGGTTCGATTCGGCCGATCGATGCGCTGCTCGCGGCTTTTAGGAGCGGCGACGGCGTGCCCTACGCCGACTACGGCGACAACTTGCACGAGGCCCAGGCCGCCTTCACACGGCCGCTGTTCGAGAACCTGCTCGGGAAGGAGTGGTTGCCGTCGGTGCCCGAGCTCCACGAGCGCTTGCTCGCCGACCCGCCGGCGCGAGTGGCCGACGTCGCCTGCGGCCAGGGACGCTCCAGCATCGAGCTCGCACGTGCCTACCCCAACGTGCTGGTGGACGGAATCGACTCCGATCGAGCGTCGATCGCGCGCGCGCGCGAGAACCTCGCCGGGAGCGGGCTCGAGGAACGCGTCACCTTCCACGAACGCGACGCCGCCGACGCAGGCCTGGCCGGGCGCTACGACTTCGTCACGATCTTCGAGGCCCTGCACGACATGTCATACCCGGTCGACGTGTTGCGCGCGGCGCGAGAGCTCCTCGCAGACGGAGGTCTCGCGCTCATCGGCGACGAGCGGACGGAAGACAGCTTCACGGCCCCGGCGGGCGAGATCGAGCGTCTCTACTACGGCTTCAGCGTGTTCCACTGCCTGCCGGTCGGAATGGTCGGAGACGGGGCGGCCGGGACCGGCACCGTGATTCGCGCGGATACGGTTCGCGGCTACGCCACCGAAGCCGGTTTCTCGAGCTGCGAAGTGGTTCCGATCGAGCACGACTTCTGGCGCTTCTACCTGCTGCGGCCGTAGCCTGAAGGAAGGGCTTGTGCCAGGGGCTCGCGCGGGCGTACCCTTCCCCCGGACAGATCTGGGTTCACACGAGGAGGAGACGATGGCTCTGCAGATTGGCGACACGGCGCCTGATTTCGAGGCTCAGACGACCGAGGGGGAGATCCGCTTCCACGACTGGATCGGCGACTCCTGGGCGGTGCTGTTCTCGCACCCGAAGGACTTCACCCCGGTCTGCACGACCGAGCTCGGCTACATGGCCAAGATCAAGCCCGAGTTCGACAAGCGCAACGTCAAGGTGATCGGGCTCTCCGTCGACTCGACCGGGGACCACGAGGGCTGGGCGAAGGACATCGAGGAGACGCAGGGGCAGGGGCCCAACTATCCGATCATCGGCGACGCAGACTTCAACGTCTCGAAGCTGTACGGGATGCTGCCCGCGAGCATCTCGGGGGATCCCAAGGAGCGGACGCCGGCCGACAACCAGACGGTCCGCAACGTCTTCGTGATCGGCCCGGACAAGAAGATCAAGCTCGTGCTCGTCTACCCGATGACCACCGGCCGCAACTTCGATGAGGTCCTGCGCGTGATCGACTCGCTGCAGCTCACCGCCGAGCACAAGGTCGCGACGCCCGTAAACTGGAAGCAGGGCGAGGACGTGATCATCGCAGGCTCGGTCTCCAACGACGAGGCGAGAGAGACCTACCCGGACGGGTGGAAAGAGCCGAAGCCGTACATTCGGATCGTGCCGCAGCCGCGGTAGCGCATCGGAATAGTCTCCGCCTTCCGTCGTTTGACTCCGCTGATGGGGGCTAGGCGATGACGACCTTGGACGCACGCCGGCGCTGGATCGCGCTCTACGTTCTCTGCTTCGGGGATCTCATGATCGTCCTCGACTCGACGATCGTGAACGTGGCGCTCCCGTCGATTCGGACCGACCTCGGCTTCTCCGAGGCCTCGCTTGCCTGGGTCGTGAATGCCTACCTGCTGACGTTCGGCGGTTTCCTGTTGCTGGCCGGCCGTCTCGGCGACCTCTACGGACAGCGGCGCCTATTCCTGATCGGCATCGGCGGCTT
>JBIOYJ010000184.1:0-2995 GCA_044870105.1 Gaiellaceae bacterium
CGGCCCCTCGCCGCTGCGCAGGGCGCTGAGCTACGCCGTCCTCCTCGCGCTCGCCGTCGTCTTCGTCGCGCCGATCCTCTACATGCTGATCGGCAGCCTCAAGCCGTCCGGGGAGGTGCTCGCGGGCATCTCCGGCTTCAAGCCGAGCCACCTGTCGTTCGACAACTACACCGGCGTCGTCGGCCGCTTCGACAGCGACGCCACCGGCCACTTCTACGACTTCTACCTCACCTCGCTGATCGTCTCGAGCGTCGTCGTAATCGGCGGCCTCGTCGTCAACTCGCTCGCCGCTTACGCGCTGGCGCGCCTTCGCTGGCCGGGCAGGAACCTCGTCCTGGCGGCCGTCATCGTGCTGATCATCATCCCGTTCGAGGCCATCGCGGTGCCGCTCTTCTACATGCTGAACGGCCACCGGAACACGTACTACGTGCAGTTTCTGCCGTTCGTCGCGAACGCGTTCTCGATCTTCCTCTTCTACTCCTTCTTCGCAGGCTTTCCGCGTCAGCTCGAGGAGGCCGCGCGTGTCGACGGCGCCGGACCATGGAAGACGTTCTTCCTGATCGTCATGCCGATGTCCAAGCCCGTCTACGCGACGGTCGCGATCCTGACCTTCCTCTTCTCGTGGGGCTCCTTCCTGTGGCCTGTGCTGGTGGTCGACGACCCGAGCGTGCGGCCGCTGCCGCTCGAGATCTCGGTCTTCCAGGGCCAGCCGCCCTACGACTGGGGGCAGATCTTCGCCTTCGGCGTCATGCTCGTCGCGCCGATCCTGATCGTGTTCTTCCTCTTCCAGCGCTGGTTCGTCCAGAGCGTCGCCTCCGTCGGGGTGAAGGGATAGGACGTGGCGACGATCACGTACGAAAGCGTCGGCAAGGTCTATCCCGACGGCACCGAAGCTGTCGCCGAGCTCGACCTCGACGTCGATGACGGCGAGCTGATGGTCCTGGTCGGCCCGTCCGGCTGCGGGAAGTCGACCGTGCTGCGCATGACCGCGGGGCTCGAGGAGATCACGAGCGGACAGCTACTCATCGACGACGAGGTCGTCAACGCGAAGCAGCCGCAAGAGCGAGACGTCGCGATGGTGTTCCAGGACTACGCCCTCTACCCGCACATGACTGTGCGCCAGAACATGGGCTTCGCGCTTCGGATGATGAAGCTGCCGCGGGACGAGATCAGGAGACGGGTCGAGGAAGCGGCCGAGCGGCTTTCCCTGACGGCGCTGCTCGACCGGCGCCCGAAGCAACTGTCCGGCGGCCAGCGACAGCGGGTCGCCATGGGTCGCGCGATCGTCCGGGAGCCGAGAGCGTTTCTCATGGACGAGCCGCTGTCCAACCTGGACGCGAAGCTGCGCGTGCAGATGCGGGCCGAGATCTCTGCTCTGCAGAAGCAGCTCGGCACGACGACGGTCTACGTCACGCACGACCAGGTGGAGGCGATGACCATGGGCGACCGGGTGGCGGTGCTCAACAACGGGCGCTTGCAGCAGTACGCGCCGCCGCAGGAGCTCTACGACGATCCGGTCAACGTCTTCGTCGCCGGCTTCATCGGCAGCCCGAAGATGAACCTCTTCAAGTCTCATCTGCGGCGCGACGGTGACGGCTCGATATCGCTTCGCTTCGGCCCAGAGGAGCTGCGCCTACTGCCGGACCAGGCCTCGGCGTGGCCGGCGCTCCGCGACTACCCGGACGGAGCGATTACTGTCGGCATCCGTCCCGAGGGCCTGCGGGCCTCGCCAGAGGCCGACGGCGCGCTATCCCTTGACGTCACCGCGGACGTCGTCGAGATGCTCGGCCCGGAGACCCTCATCTACTTCGTCGCCCCGGTGGAGCCCGCCTCGGACGCCCATGTCCGTGACCGAGAAGAGGAGGAGAGCATCCTCGCCGGGCACGGCACCAGCGTCATGTGTGCCCGACTCGTCCCGCCGGTGCGGCTCCGCGAAGGCTCCGGAATCCAGCTGTCGATCGACACCAAGCAGCTCTACCTCTTCGAGGACAAGGGCGACGCGCTACGGAAGGCGTCCTGAAGGCCGAAGTGCCTCTTCGCCTTCCGGACAAGTGGGTGTGGGACTTCTGGCTCGCTCGCGACGGCGGCCAGCACCACATCTTCTACCTGCAAGCGCCACGCGCGCTCGGGCAGCCTTCGCTGCGCCACCAGAACGCCTCCATCGGGCACGCGGTCTCCAGCGATCTGCGTTCCTGGCGCGTGCTCCCGGACGCGCTCCACCCCGGCCCGCCGGGAACCTGGGACGACCTCGCGACCTGGACCGGGAGCGTCATCGATCACGACGACTGCTGGTACATGCTCTACACGGGCATCAATCGCGGCGAGCGCGGCCTCATCCAGCGCATCGGACTCGCGGTCTCCGACGACCTCGTTCACTGGGAGAAGCACCCCGCGAACCCCGTGCTCGAGGCCGACCCGAGGTGGTACGACCTTCTCGATCACACGCGCTGGCGCGACCAGTCGTGGCGCGACCCGTGGCTGTCCCGGGACGCCGACGACAGCACCTTCCACGCGCTCATCACCGCGAGATCGCGGCTTGGCGCGCCGGATGGTGCGGGCGTCGTCGGGCACGCGCGGTCACTCGATCTCGTCAAGTGGGAGGTGTTGCCCCCGCTCACGGCTCATGGCGAGTTCGCTCAGGTCGAGGTCCCGCAGCTCGTTCGCGCGAACGACCGCTACCAGCTCCTCGTCTCGTGCCTCGCCGAAGACCACTCACCCGAGCGGCTGGCACGCATCGGTGGACCCGGTCGCACCGGCACCTTCGCGTTCACGGCCGAGGACCTCTCCGGCCCGTACTCGCCGCCGGACGGGCCGCTCGCAGCACCCGACGGTCCGCTTGGGACGCTCTACGCGGGCAAGCTGATCGAGACCGAGGCCGACGGCTGGCGGTTCATGGCCTTCCGCGGCGGAAGCGACGGCGACTTCCTCGGCGAGCTCACCGATCCCCTCCCCGTTCACGAGGACGCTCACGGACGCATCGTCGTCGTCTATCCCG
>JBIOYJ010000185.1:0-18613 GCA_044870105.1 Gaiellaceae bacterium
GCAGAAGTCGACCGAGCAACCGACGTCGATCGCGGGAAGTTCGACGTAGCAGATCTTGCCGTTTGCCAGCGTGGGACGCATCGGTGTTCCGATGGGCGGTGCCGGGCTCGAACCAGCGACCTCCTGCGTGTAAGGCAGGCGCTCTCCCAACTGAGCTAACCGCCCTCGCGGACACTTTGCCAGACCGCCGCCGCAGCCGAGATGGGCGGCTGTGGCTAACTCACGCGCGGCGGAGAAATTGAAGCCGAACGAAGTCATCATGGTGCCGGCGCAGCCGGTGCCGGACTTCGTTCGGCGAGGATGCCCCCGACGGGACTCGAACCCGTGCGACGGCCTTGAAAGGGCCGTGACTAGTCGAGCGACGCCTACGGCGGCCCGATCGACACCTTGCTGATGGCGCCGCGCCGGTTCGCCTTCATCAGCTCAAAGCTGGCGTTCGTACCCGACTGGCTCCGCTGCCGGCCGGCGGTTGTCGGCACGATGCCCAAGAATCTCGGCGGCGGCACCAACGGGGACCGTGTAATCGCGATCCCCGCCGCGAGATCGTGCTCTACGCGGCGTAGACGTCGAAGCGGGGCTGAGGGACGATGCAGATCCGCTGCCAGGTGCGCCAGTACGCGGCGCTCGTCGCCGGCCGGATGCCGAGCGCAATCGGCGTCTTGAGCGGAACCGCGATTGCCGGAGCGGCCTTCTGATCTTCTCGTAGCCGAGGCACCGCCGGCGGTCGCGCAGCCCTGCCCTCGGTGCCTTCACCCGACACAGCGCGAGCGTTCTGCTGACGCGCCGCTCGCGCTGTGGCTGTGCCTGAACGTGAGCGCCCAATAGCCGGTGCATGGTAAAGATCAGCTCCGTCGGGGACGCGAGAGACCTGAAGCGCGCCCTCCAAGGACGCCGCCACCTCGCTCGACGATGTCCCTCTAGGTCCGCCAGCACGCCTTTGGCGTTAGTGGCGGGTGCCCGGCACGGATGCAAAGAGCAGGGGGAGGCATCGCTCAGGATGGCCCCTCCCATCCTCAACTCTTGCCTAGGGACCGCACCTAAGAGCCGGATTGAACTGAGCGAACAGTCCGCTCGGGTTGTCCTTCCAGATCCAGACGTGCAAGTCGTAGTGGACTGGCATCGTCGGGTTGTGTCCTGGCATCGGGCCATCGAACGGCTGAGCGAAGGCCGAGGGGCGGTCGTCGGCTGTCGCAAGATTTCCGTCGGCGTCGGCTTTCCAGTATTCGAGCCCGACAAGCCGCAACTTGCCATTCGGCTTGCGCACGTAGAGCAGGATCTCCGGCCGCAGCGGGTTGATGGTCGGGTCCGCCATCAGCGCGGCATTAACGGCGTGGATCCCCATGGTGCCCAGTGGCGAAGCTACGCACGGCTCGCCAGCCACGGAGTAGCCAGCCCTGAGAGCCTGCTTGAACGAATGGTAGCGCGCCGTCGCCGCCTTCACCGATTGCAGTTCCCGCTGCAACGCGGTGCGGTGTGGACTTGAAGGTGGTTTCTGCTTGGCGCTCGCTGAAACGGAAACAACGATAGGTATCGCGGCGGCCACAGCGAGTGCAATGAGAACGCGCCTCATGCTTCCTCCTTCCGCGTGATCGTTCAGTAGACGCGTGCAGTCGCGGGTTCTTGTGGTCCGGGCTACCCGAGCGGGCACCTTCCGGGCGCCGATTCGCTACTTAGTCGTAGAGGGGGCCTCGGACCGCTCATTTTTGAACGGCAGCACCCCCGCGCCAGCCTCGCGCGCGTTTTGGCCACCAACGCGAGGCGTTCTTCGCGCAGCTGAACCTGGTCTACGAGGTCGTGCGCGTCCTGCCTGCCGAGACGGTGATTGAGGTGACCTGGCGAGCTGGGCCCGTGGAGGCCTGGTACGGCTAGGAGCCGCCGAGCGGCTCAGGCGGATAGCGCTCGTCGAGCGCGCGGCCGGCGACCTTCTCGCTGACGGTTAGCCAACGGACGCGGCCGAGCTCGTCGAAGTCGATGATGATGCGCTTGCTCCCTGCTGGGTCGTCGACGATGTGCTCTAGCAGCAGCTCTGCGAGCGCGTGCGTGTTATGCGGCAGTCGCTCGGCTGGGAAAAACCTCCGGTGGCCGCTCGCTCATGATGCCGTCCTCGCGAGCAGCTCGTCACCGGCGCCATCGAAGCGCGCCAGCTCGGCGCGTCGGTGCATGCCGCTCTCGGTCGCCCAGGCCTCGAGCCGGCCATGCCGGAACACGAACTCGAGTCGGCCCGGTCGATCTCGACCTTCACGGCTTCTATGTGTTCGCCAGCCCGTTTGAGCTTCAACTCGTGGCTGAGCAACGTCAATCGCCGCGGGCCTGAGCAGCAAGATTCAGGAACTCGGCCTGATGGCCTCGCGCTCGCTCGAGCGCGCTCCTGGCGGCATCGCGCCGTGCATCTGACCATTTGTCTTCGGCTGACTGGGCGTAGTAGCCGTGGAGCTGGTCGAGTGCTTCGCGAAGCTCGGCAACGCCGTCTGCCGCAGCCGATCCAATCGCGGACCTCGGCCCGAAGGCCAGCTGGACCCGTGAGAGCCGCGCCTCGAGCTCGTCGACGACGCGGTGCGCTTCCCGTAACGGGTCGTCGAGGCCGTCGTACAGCGTCCCTTGGTCAGGATCGACGAGTACGCCGAGATGCTCAAACGCTTCGACCGCTTCGCGTACCGCCATCGTCGCCTGCCCGAGCCCGGTGCCGAAGTCATTCGTGATCGCGCGCCGTTCTGCCGCCGCCTCGTCGGTGGCTGGCGGCGAAGGTCGTCGGCCGAGTCGGCGCCGCAACGACTTGAGCGAGGCGACGGCACCGTCGCCGATCAGCCGTGCGAGAAGTGTCTCGAGCAGCATCCGCTGTGGTCCAATCCTGGTCCAAGCTGGCCCGAAATGGCCCCTCGTGGTCCACTGAGCGTTGCGCTGAGAGGCAACAGAAAACCCGTCTGAGCAGCGCTTTCTGTTGATGCCCCCGACGGGATTCGAACCCGTGCTACGGCCTTGAAAGGGCCGTGACCTAGGCCGCTAGTCGACGGGGGCGTTCAAGGGAGGATAGCCGTGAGGCGGCCGTGGCTACTGGCTCGGACAGATGCGCTCTGCGCCCCGGATCCGGCGAAACGCGCCACAGCCTTTGCTCCAACGACCGCGGTATGCCGCCGAGACATAGAGGGCAGTCCTGCGCGGCACGAGGAGCACGATGAACATCCCGTCGTAACGCGCTTCGTGAAAGTGGAGCGCGCGCTCGTAGTCGGCAAAGCCTCCGGCCGCGATGAAGCGCACCGCTCTCGACGTCGAGATCCAAATCAGCGGCGCCTTTCCAAGCGGCTCGTAGCGGATAAGGCTCGTCTTTACGCCGTACTTCTTCGCGAGTCTGAGCAGTTTTGCTTGAAGTGCCGGCCACGTATCGGCTCGCTTGCCGAGATTCCGGGACGGTGCGCCGGTCGTCCAACGCCTGATCCCCCACCTCGGAAGCGCGATCCCGACCAACGCGCGCGGGTCGGGCTGCGCGCCCGGCCGCACAGCGTCGTAAGCGACGACGGGGCGAAGACCGAGGCGGACGAAACGGTCGCGGATTGCCGGCGCCAAGATTTCGGCTTCCCATTTGCCACGCGCGTAGACGAGGAAGCTCCGAAGCGTCTGCGCCCTCGGATACGAGATGGTGATCGCCAGCCAGACGGTGTCGCTTGGGGCATCAGGGGGCTGCGCATTGATCTTGATTGACCTGATCAACGTGCCCGGCATCCGACAAACGGCTCGTTGCGCCGCTGCGTTCTCCGCTGAGGTCCCGCCGGTGACGGTGACTGCACAGCCGCTCACGGCCTCACCTCCGGTGCTCGCACTGACGGCGATCAGCGTCACGCCGGCAAGGACAACAAGGAGCCGTTTCATCACAGCCAAACGATACGCCGGGTAGCCGCGAGAATCGCGCCATGGCCTCCGCCGACATCCGCGTTGCACTGCTCGGCTACGGCATCGCCGGGGCCTATTTCCATGCGCCCTTCATCGCCTCCGTTGACGGCTTGACGCTTGCAGCGGTGGTCACGCGCAATGAAGAGCGCCGCAGTCAGGCCCGCCGGGAGCAGCCGGATGCGCGCCTGCTCGATCGCGCCGAGGAAGTGTGGAAGCTGGCGAGCGAGTTCGACCTGGTCGTTGTCGCTACCCCGAACCGCACCCATGTTCCGCTCGCCCGAGCGGCGCTCGAGGCCGGGCTCGCTGTCGTCGTCGACAAGCCACTGGCTGCGACCGCGGCCGAGGCGGGAGAGCTCGTGGCCGTTGCCGAGCGGCACAACGTGCTGCTCACCGTCTTCCAGAACCGGCGTTGGGACGGCGACTACCTGACCGTCCGCGACCTAATCGAGCGAGGTGAGCTCGGGCGTGTCTTCCGCTTCGAGTCTCGCTTCGAGCGCTGGCGACCGGAGCTGACGGGGAACTGGCGCGAGCGGGGCGAACCCGAGGAAGCCGGCGGCGTTCTCTACGACCTCGGCAGCCATCTGATCGACCAGGCTCTCTTCTTGCTCGGACCGGCGACGCGGGTCTACGCCGAGCTGGCCGCGCAGCGCGAGGGGGCCGAGGCAGACGACGACGTGTTTGTGGCTCTTACCCACGCCTCAGGCGTTCGGTCTCATCTGTGGATGAGCGCAGTCGCCGCTTCGCTCGGGCCCCGCTTCCGCATGCTCGGCGACCGAGGCGCGTACGTGAAGTGGGGACTGGACGTCCAGGAGGACGCGCTTCGCGCCGGATACCGCCCGGGCGAGCCTGATTGGGGCAGCGAGCCGGAAGAGAGCTGGGGCGTCGTCACCGCCGGCGGCGAGGCTCGGGCAGTACCCACCGAGCCGGGGGCGTACCAACGTTTTTACGAGGGCGTCGTCGCGGCGCTGCGGGACGAAGGTCCGCCGCCGGTCGATCCGAAGGACGCGGTCGCCGCGCTCGAGGTGATCGACGCCGCCCGGGCGTCCGCGGTGGAGAATCGCGTCGTGGAGCTCACATGATCTGCGTCCAACTCTCGGTCGAGATCGAGCGGCCGGTCGGCGAGGTCTTCGAGTACTTCGCCGAGCCCGAGCATTTGCCGGAATGGCAGGAGAGCGCGATCGAGATCCAGAAGGTCTCGGACGCCCGCTGGAAGGAAGAGCGGCGTATCGCCGGACGTCTGGTCGAGACCGAGACCGAAGTGATCGAGCGCGAGCCGGGCAAGCGGCTTCGCCTGCGAAGCGACGCCGGCTCGGTCGAGCTGGAGGTCGACCACCGGTTCAGCGAGCTCGAGGGCGGCACGAGGATCGACGTCTCAGGCGAGGGCAAGGTCGGCGGCCTGATGCGCTTCGCGGAGCGAACGATCCAGTCGCGCGCGCAGCAAGAGCTCGAGGCCGACTTCCAGCGGCTGAAGGCTATCCTCGAATCAGCGGGCCGTTAGCTCAGCTGGTAGAGCAGGGGACTTTTAATCCCAAGGTCGCAGGTTCGAGTCCTGCACGGCCCACCTCGAAACTCCTGCTCTCGATCGCCTCGCAGCGGTCCCGACGAAGGCGTCGGTCAAGGATTCAGCTTGATCGGCGGGCTTGGCTTGAACAAGCTCTCCTTGCTCGCGGTGGCGCCTGGGCCAAACTCCCCCTCCCACTCCTCTTTCAAGCCGGGCTCACGTGGAGCCGCGGTCAGGGGCCTGGAGGGGTCCGGCCGCCCATAGACCAGGTCGGGGCGAACAGCTTCGCGGTCACGTTCCGGCATCCCGACGACGGCGTCCCACAAGAACAAGTCGCGCAGAACCTCCGCGACCCCCAGGTAGTTTCGCTTCATGGAGGCGGTGAACCACACTCCCTTGAGTTTGCTTGTCAGGGCATCGATGTAGTCCTGCGTCAATGCCTGCTCCTCGAGCCAGGCGCAATAGCTTGCGTACCGAAGGACGATGGAGGACGTCAGCGGCGGCTTGTCCCAGACGATGACCTCATCGTCGGCATCCGGCTTCCAGTGTTGCCATCGGAACTCGGACGAAGCCTGGTTCGCCCAGTTGATCAGTGCGACGGCGTCTACCGAGGACGTTCGGACGACCTTTCCTTGCCTGACCGTATGGTCTCACCCGCGACGGATCGCTGCAACCGACGCTCGCTACCGACCGACCGCCGCCTGCCGGCGCCGCGCGACCGTGTCGAGCGTGACCGCCGCGAGCAGGATCGCGCCCGTGATGACGTACTTGATCCACTCCGAGTAGCCCGCGTAATCGTTCCCGTTGCCGATCATGCCGATGATCAGCCCGCCGAAGAGAGCGCCGCTGACCCTGCCGCGGCCGCCAAAGAGGCTGACGCCGCCGATCACCGCGGCCGAGATCGCGTCGAGGAGGAGCGTTCCGCCACCCGCCGTCAGATCGACCGAGTTGAGGCGCGAGGCGAGGATGACCCCGCCCATCGCGGCCATCGAGCCGGAGATCATGAAGACGAGGATGCGGATCAGCTTCACGTTGATCCCGGCGCGGCGCGCGGCCTCGGCATTGCCGCCGACCGCGTAGACGTGCCGGCCGAACGTCGTTCGGCTTGCAACGTAGGCGCCGAGCACGACGAGGAAGAGGACGATCAGCCCAACGAGCGGCACGCCGAGCGAGCGATTGCAGTAGATGACAGCGGCGAACGCCAGGCCGCCGAAGAAGGCGATCCGCAGCACCGTGAGCAGCAGGTTGCCCGTGGGGAGGCCCGCGCGCCGGCGGCTCACCCACGTGCCTAGGGCCGCGGCGGCCAGCAGCGCGGTGAAGACGATCGCGATCGTCCAGCCAAGGTTCTTGGAGAGAAAGTAGTTCGAGACGTCGTTGATCTGCGTGTCCTCGATCCCGATCACGCCCTCCGTGCCGAGCACCTGCAGGATCACTCCTTGGCAGATCAGCAGCCCCCCGAGGGTCACGACGAACGACGGCACGCCGACGAGCGCGATCAACGACCCCTGGAGGAGCCCGATGAAGGCGCCGGTGAGGATCGCCAGCGCGATCGCGATCAGCCCGGGGTAGTCGTGGCCGGAGGCGGGGACCTGGAGCTCGGCGACGACCACGCCCGCGACGCCGCTCACGTAGCCCACCGAGAGATCGATCTCGCCGATCAGGAGCACGAAGACGACGCCGATCGCGATCACCGTCACCCCTGCCATCTGGGTGATCAGGTTCGTGAAGTTTTCGGAGCCGGTGAAACCCGCCCCGGTCTTCCACCTGAAATAGAGCGTGATCGCGATGATTCCGACGATCACCGGAAGACTGCCGACGTCGCCCGCCTTCAGCGCCTCCCAGCGGGCGCGGGCGATCGCGGCGAAGCTGTCCTGATCTACGGCGGCCGCCTGGACCTCGGCCGGCGCGGCCGTGCTCACGCGCTCGTCTCCTCGTCTTGAGGCCGTTCCAACATTCGGGTTTGGACGGCCCCAGCGGCAAAGCCGCTACGGCCTCCAGATCGGCATCGCAAGCGACGCCTCAGACTCACGCGGCCTCGCTGGTCACAGGAGCTCCAGCCGTGATCGCCTGCACGATCTCCTGCTGCGTCGTCGCGTCGCGCTCGTAGACGCCGACGTTACGGCCCAGCCGAAGAACCGTGATCCGGTTCGCGACCTCGAAGACGTCGTTCAGGTTGTGGGAGACGAGCACGACGGCGAGTCCTTGCTCGGCCAGGCGTTTGACTAGGTCGAGCACCTGTCGCGTCTGCGCGACCCCGAGCGCGGCCGTGGGCTCGTCGAGGAACACGACCCGGTTGTTCCACATCACGGCACGGGCGACGGCGACCGACTGCCTCTGCCCGCCGGAAAGCGTGGCGACCGGTTGCCGAACCGACCTGATCGTCGTCACGGCCAACGACTTCAGCGTCTCGCTCGTCCGCTGCTCCATCGGCGCCTCGCGCAGCCGGAAGAGCGGATCGCGCGCCTCGCGGCCGAGGTACATGTTCTGGACGACGTCGAGGTTGTCGCAGAGAGCGAGGTCCTGGTACACGACCTCGATCCCGAGCTTGGCCGCGTCCTTGGGCCCGTGGATGGTCACGCGCTCTCCGTCGAAGAGGACCTCGCCGCCGTCGATCGAGTAGATGCCGGCCACGCACTTGATCAGCGTCGACTTGCCGGCCCCGTTGTCGCCGACGAGCGCCATCACCTCCCCGTCGCGCACCTCGAAGTCGGCGTCCTGCAAAGCCTGGACCGAGCCGAAGTGCTTCGAGAGCCCGCGCAGCTCGAGTGTCGGAGTAGGCGTCGCGCTCACGCGCGGTTTCTACCACGGTGGAGGCGCCGGCAGCGGGCGCCTCCACCGATCGAGTCGTCTACTTGCAGTACTTGGCGTACTGCCCTCTGCAGACCTGGCTCCTCTTCAGGAAGCCTTCCCTGAAGAGCAGCTTGTAGTTCTTCTTCGTGATCCAGACCGGCGTCAGGAGGATCGACTTCGTGCCACTGACGTTGCCGTTCACTCCCGGGACCGGCTTGCCCTTGACGATCGCGATCGCGGCGGCCGCTGCGGCGTTCGCCTCCTTGCGGACCGACTTGTAGACGGTGCCGCTCTGCCAGCCGGCGAGGATGAACTGGACGCCAGTCGGCGTCGCGTCCTGGCCGGTGAGCGGGATCGACCTGAGCTTGTGCGCCTTCAGCGAGGCGATCACTGCGCCGGCGATGCCGTCGTTGGCGGCAAGCACCCCGTTGATCTTGTTGTTGTTGCGCGCGAGCATCTGGTCGAAGATCCGGCGCGCCTTGATCGGATCCCAGTCCGTCCACTGGTCGCCCGCCTTGGCCTTCGTGAAGGTGCCGTTGCTGTAGAGGGGCTTCAGGATCGAGTCGTAGCCCTGCTTGAATAGCTTGGCATTGTTGTCCTTCACGTCGCCGTTTAGCTCCGCGATCACAGGCTTCCGCGAATACAGCCCCCTCGCCTTGAGCGCCGCGACGAGGCCTCTGCCTTGGAGCTTCCCGACCACGACGTTGTTGAACGAGACGTAGTACGACGCCTTGCTGCCGACCACCAGGCGGTCGTAGTCGATCACCTTCCCCTTGCGGCTGACGATGAAGTTCGTGATCGCCTTGCCCGACGCTGGGTCGAGCTGGTCGAGCAGGACCACCTTCGCACCCTGAGTCATGCACTGCTCGGCCTGCGACCTCTGCTTCTGCGCCGAGCCGAGTGCATTCAAGACCAACGCCGGAACATTGGCCCTCCTGAAAGCCGCCTTCAGGTACGGCGCATCGAAGAGCGTGTAGCGCGTCGACGACTTCGTGTCCGGCAGCAACGCGCACACCTTGATCGACGCCGTCTTCTTGGCCGGAGCGCTGATCCGTGCCGACGCGGCGGCAGCGACCAAGCCGACCAGGACGATCGCAGTGAGGCCCGCGACCGCCCACCGGTACATGTACTTCACAGTCCCTCCTCCGGATGGATTGCGGCGGAACCCGCGTTCGTACCACGTTTTGCCTGCAAACTCAAACCGCCGGGACAGCCGAGGCAGCGCGGGCCCAGCGGACGCCGGCTTGGTGGCCGACCTCGACGCCACATGCTCAGTCGCAGAACGTGATTTTTCCCTGCATGCGGGATCTTCTTTGCTGTAAGTCCAAACAGCACATCTCCAGGGAGTGATCTCAAGTGCGTCGCTATCTGCTCATCCTCATCGTGGCACTCGCCGTCGCGCCGCTCGGAATTGCGCTCGCCAACACCGGCAGCGCAAAGGCGAAGACGCCCGTGTGCCACCGGACGAAGTCCACGAAGCACCCGTACGTGAAGATCTTGATCGCGTCGAAGGCCGTGCTCGCCCACCACCGGCGTCACATGCAGGACATCATCGGCACCGCTGGGCAGCCGCTCACGTGCCCGTCGGCTCCGCTGAGCCCGACCGGCGGCGGCCGCAAGCTGAGCGCCACGCTCGCGCCGGTGAACGGCAACACGGTCGGCAGCGGCTCCTCTTCGATCCGATCGAACATCGGCCAGGGTCGCATCTGCTGGTCGCTGACGGTCACGGGCCTCACGCCTAGCGACGTGACGGGCGCGCACATCCACTACGCGACGGGGCCGAACGCGAACCAGATCGCGGTTCCGTTTACGCTCCCGTCGCCGTTCACGGGCACCGCGTCAGGCTGCCTCAACGTCGCCCGCGCGCTCGTGAAGCAGATCCTGCAGCACCCGGGCGACTTCTACGTGAACGTGCACACCACAGCGTTCCCGGCCGGGGCGCTTCAGGGCACCCTGTCGAAGTAGCTCCTTCTCTGTATCACCCAGTGCGGCGGCCCCCTCTGCGGGGCCGCCGCTTCTTCTATGCTCGCGGCCATGGCGACGCTTGCCGACCTGATGACCCGCGAGGTGCTGACCGTCGAGCCCTCCGACACGATCGGCGAGGCGGCGCAGAAGATGGTCGACTACGGCGTCAGCTCGGTCGTCGTCTCTGATTTCGGGCGGCTGATCGGCATCCTCACCGAGCGCGACCTCACCCGCGCCGTCGCCGGGCGCACGCACTCGAGCGAGGCGCGGGTGCGCGAATGGATGACGCCGGACCCGGTCACGCTGCCGCCCACCGCCAAGGCCGAGGAGGCCGCGAAAGTGATGCTGGAGCGAGGGTTCCGCCACGTTCCGGTCGTCGATGAGGAGCAGCCTGTCGGCATCGTCTCGATCCGCGACGTCGCCCGTTGGGGCGTGAAGGAAGTGGAGGAAGCGGGCTAGACCAAGGCGAGCTGCGCGTGGGCTTCGAGGCCGGAGACGGCGACGCCCACGAGCCGCAGGGCGCCGGGTCGATCATCCAGTGCCCGATCGAGCAGGCTGCAGGCGAGCTCGCCGATCCGCTCGCCGTCGTCCGTGCCGACGGGAAGCGTGGTCGAGCGGCTGCGGATCGAGAAGTCGGGATAGCGCACCTTCGTCGTCACCGTTCGGCCGGCCTGGCCCGCGTTACGCAGACGCTCGGCGACGTGATCGGCCATCCGCCGCACCTCCGCCTGGAGCCGCTCGGGCTCGGCGACGTCCTGCGCGAACGTCTCCTCGGCGCTGATCGAGACCGCCTCGGAAAAGGTCTCGAGCGGGCGCGGGTCGATTCCGCGCGCGCGGTCGCGAAGGAGAGGACCGAGCTTCCCGGGCAAGAGCCCGCGCAGGTCCTCGTCGGAGAGCGATGCCAGCGCGCCGATCGTGGTGACGCCGGCCTTGTTGAGCCGATCCTCGGCGCGGGGGCCGACCCCGGGAAGCCGCCGCACGGCGAACGGGGCCAGGAACTCGGCCTCGCGACCCGGCGGAACGACCGTGATCCCACCGGGCTTGCGCCGGTCGCTCGCGATCTTGGCGACCACCTTGCACGTGCCCACGCCGAGCGAGCAGCTCAAGCTCGTGGAGCCGCGGACGGCGGCCTGCACGGCCCCGGCGATGGCGCGGCCGTCGCGGAACTCGGTCAGGTCGAGATAGCCCTCGTCCATGCCCGTCCGTTCGACGGTGGGGACGACCTCGCGCACGACGTCCCACACCGCGCGCGAGTAATCGGAGTAGAGCCGCTTCCGCGGTCGCAGGAAAACGGCATGTGGACAGCGGCGCAGCGCCTCCGCACAGGACATCGCCGAATGGATGCCGAACTGCCGCGCGACGTAGTTCGCGGTCGCGACAACACCGCGTCCGTGCGGGTCTCCCCCGACCACGAGCGGCACCTCTCGGAGCTCCGGCTGCTCGAGCTCCTCGACCGCGGCGAAGAAGGCGTCGAGATCAAGGTGCGCGACGATCACGCCGCGCATTTTCGTTCAAGCCACGGCTGCCGCCGCGCGCTCGCAGGACTTCGACGCTTCGATCGCGAGCATGCGCGCCTGCGTGATCCGATCGTCCTCGGGACGTATCGAGAGGTTGACCTCGACGAGCTTGGCGGTCGCTCGGACGGCGGCCTCGGCCAGAACGGCCGCGGCCGCGGCGTCGGCGCGCAGATCGGGATTTCCGTGCTCGGCCACGCCCGCGGCCAGGGCTGCGACGTCGGCGGCCGCCTCCGCGATCGCGAGCGGGACGTCGGCCGCGCGACCGAGCGCCTCTGCCAACGCATCGCCGCCGCCCGTCCGGAGCGCCGCACGCGCCGCGGCGTAGGCCTGGGCGTCTTCCTGCGCCAGCGGCGCGAGCCTCTGCCGCAGCGAAGCCGCCTGGGCGGCACACGCGCGGCCGTCCTCCCAGTCCTCGGCCGACGAACGCGCGGCTAGCTGCGTGATGGAGGCGGCAAGTGCCGCGACCACCGCGGCGGCGGCTCCGGCCGCGGGTGCCGACGAATCGTCTGCGACCTCGTCGAGGAACTCGTCGACGCTGAGCTCGAGGTAGTCGCTCATTCGCGCAGCGCCGCGTCGAATGCGGCTCGCGCTTCGTCTCCGAAGACTGCGAACACGACATGGCGCAGGGAGCGCGGCTCGTACGCGCGCGTGGCCTCGACCATGATGCGCGCGCATTCGTCGAGCGGAAACCCCCCGACGCCCGTTCCGAAGGCCGGCAGTGCCAGCGACTCGGCGCCGAGCCCGTCGGCGACCTCGAGGCAGCGCCGCGTCGTGCGCCCGATCAGATCGCCGTTCGTCCGAAGATCCGTTCCCATCACCGCGCCGTGGATGACGTGCTTCGCGGCGAGACGGCCGGCGCCCGTCGCGACCGCGTCGCCGATCTCGATCGGCCCCTGAGCGACGGCCTCGCGCTCGATCTCCTCGCCTCCTGCCCGCTCGATCGCGCCGGCGACGCCTGCGCCCATCCAGAGCTCGTTGTTCGCAGCGTTGGCTATCGCGTCCACCTTCAGCGCGGTGATGTCCCCTTCCGTGAGCTCGAGCTGCACGGTCACTTCTGGAAGAAGAAGAACTGCGTCCAGGCCGTCCACCAATCGTCCGCTCGGGAGACGATCGTCCGTGGGTCGACCTGCTCGACGTTAGGAGCGTGCCGAAGCCGGCGCGGCGAGGACGTGCTCTTGTACTCGATCCGGACCTCGCAGGGCTTGCCGGGGTCATACGGGCCGACCGCTTCCAGATCCTTGAGCGCCTGCTTGGCGCCTTCCTCGATCAGCTCGCGGGCGCGCTGCGGCGTCAGCGTGCGCGCACTCCTCGAAGCGAGGCCATGCTTCACGGCAACCGTCGTCAGACCGTCCCCGAGGAGCTCCTTGCCCTCGCGGCAGACGGCCTCATCGCCGGTCACGAGCAGCACCGGACAGGCCCAGGTGCCGCAGAGCGCCGCGTTGATCCCGGTCTCGCCGACGGCGGTGCCGTTGAAGTAGAGGTTGTGCCAGTCCGTTCCCGAGACGGTGTGGTTGAGCACACCGTCCGGCGTTCCCGCCATCGCGTGCATGGCTATGAAGAGCGCGGCGTCGCAGCCCTGCTCGAGGAAGTCCGTGTACGACGTCCACTCGTCCTGCACGACGTACTCGCACGCCGGATCGAGCTCCTCGGCGATCAGCGAGTTGAAGGAGTAGCCCTCGCCCGCGCCGTGGCAGTCCATGACCACGACCTCCTTCGCGCCCGCCGCCTTCGCCCCGCGCACGGCGGCGTTGATCTCCTCGGTGTAGAGCTTTCGGCCCTCCTCGAACATCGGCTTGCCGGCGTTGCACTGGTCGGGATGGACGATCCCGGCCACGCCCTCCATGTCGCTGATGATGTGGACCCGCACGCTTGTAGCCTCTCAAATCGATGGAGACGGGCCTGGCGGGGAAGCGGGTGCTGGTCACCGGTGCCTCGGGCGGAATCGGGAGCGCGTGTGCGCGCGCGTTCGCGGCCGAGGGCTGCGAGGTCGTGGTCCATTATCACCAGGGCCGCGAACGTGCAGAGGCGCTGGCGGCGGGGCTCGGCGGTGTTCCGATGATCGCCGCCGACCTCACGGTCGAGGCCGAGGTCGACCGCCTCTTCGAGGAGGCTGGGCCACTCGACGTCTGCGCGGCCGTCGCCGGCGCGTGGCCGTCCGAAGACGTGCCCGTCTGGGAGCTCTCGCTCGAGCGCTGGGAGCAGACGCTACGCGTCAACCTGACGGCGACGTTCTTGACCGCGCGCGGTTTCCTCCGCCAGGTTCCCGAATTCGGCGCGCTCGTGATGATCGCCTCCACGGCGGGCGTCTTCGGCGAGGCTGGACACGCGGACTACTCGGCGGCGAAATCGGCGATCGCCCACGGCCTGCTGCTCTCGCTCAAGAACGAGGTCGTACGGGTTGCGCCTCGCGCGCGTGTGAACGTCGTTGCTCCCGGTTGGACCGCCTCGCCGATGACCCGCGCGGTGATCGACGACGAGCACGTGCGGCGGATCTCGCGGACGATGGCGCTCCGAAAGGTCGCCCAGCCCGAGGACGTGGCGCGCCAGGTCGTCGCGCTCGCCTCGAACGAGATCTCAGGCCACGTGACCGGCGAGGTGGTGGTCGTCGCCGGCGGCATGGAGGGCCGGGTTGTTCACGAGTGAAAAGGAAGCGGCGGGCCCGTAGCGGCCAGGCCCGCCGCAGCAGCTCCAACAGCCGCAGGATCTCTTGCCGTTAGTCCCCGACTGAGAGGAGTCCGGGGGACTTATCGGCCGCGATCCCGCCCGGCTTTAAGGCCGGTCGATCCGGCCGCCGCGCCTACCAGGACTTTCCGCTCCAGGACTTCGAATTCGGCTTCACGACACTCACCACGTCTTGAAGTTCTGGGTGATGCCCCAAGATTTGAACTCGTTCAGCATGTCCGGTTCACCTCCGTGCTCGACAACGGACGCATCGAACCAGCGGGGCTCTGAAGAACCGCTGAAGGGACGCTGAAAGAAAACGAGCCGAGAAATACTTCAGGCGGGGCCGCCGCCCGGCCCCGCCTGAGTCTCCCGTGAGAGAGCCGCAGTAGATCTCCGTGAGGCCCCCGCCGCATCGGGGCCCTCCGGGACTCTTCCGAGGTCGCCCCCGCCGCATCGGGGCGCTCATCGGATTGCTCGCGGAGTATCGCCCAGCACCCTCCACTTGATCTATCCCCCATCCTTGGTTGACCGCCGTGCTTCACTTCACTGCTCATGGCTGATCGCTTCAGGGAACGGCTTGAACACGGCGAAATCGTCGTCGCCGACGGCGGCATGGGCGTGCTCGTCTCGGCGATGGCGCCGCGGCTGCGCTGTCCCGAGGAGGCGAACCTCCGCGCGCCGGAAAACGTGGTCTCGCTACACGCGAGCTTCATCCGCGCCGGCGCGGAGCTGATCGAGACCAACACCTTCGGCGCCAACCGCCAGAAGCTGCGCACGAACTACCTCGAGGACGAGCTGCAGCGAATCAATGAGGCCGGCGTGAAGCTCGCGCGCGAGGCGCGCGAGGTCTCCGGCAAGGACGTCTTCATCGCCGGCTCAATCGGCCCGCTCGGCGAGTTGGGCCCGGAGCTGACGCAGGCCGAAAGGTTTGCGATGTTCGCCGAGCAGGCGGGAATCCTCGACGGCCGCGGCGTCGACCTGTTCATGGTCGAGACGTTCTTCGAGCTCGACGAGCTCGTGACGGCGATCGAAGCGGTCCAGAGCGTCTCGGCGTTACCGATCGTCGCGCTGCTCACCTTCGACGAGGATGCAGAGACGCTCGGCGGCGTCTCCGCGCGCGAGGCGGCCGAGCGGCTGGGCCCGCTCGATCTCGCTGCGATCGGCGCCAACCATGGCGCCGGACTCCATGCCGCGCTCGCCGCACTCGAGGGTATGGGCCGGGACGGCCATCCGCTCGCCGCGCTCCCGAACGTCGGTCTCGCCAGCCTCTCGGGCGGGCGCATCATCTACCCACACGCGACGCCCGAGTACTTCGCCGAGTTCGCGGCACACGCCCGCGAGCTGGGCGCCAAGCTGATCGGCGGCTGTTGTGGCACGACTCCCGTCGAGATTGCGGCCATCCGCGCGGCGATCGAGGAAGGCCGCGCGCCTGCCGCTCCGCTCGACGTGGTCGAGCGGGAGCTCGTCGTCGCGACGCACGAGCGGCCCGAGGAGACCGAGCTGGCACGGATGTTCCGCGAACAGGAGTGGATCGTGTCGGTCGAGATCGATCCGCCCAAGGGCGGCACGTACGACTCGCTGTTGAACTGCTGTCGCGAGCTGAAGGAGGCCGGGGTCGGATTCGTCGACATCAACGACAACCCGATGGCACGGGCGCGCGCCAATGCGCTCATGGCGGCCGTGGCGATCGAGCGCGCTGTCGGGATCGAGACGATTCCTCACGTCACCCCGCGCGACACCTCGATCATGGGGCTCGAGTCGCTCCTGCTCGGCGCCCATGCGGAGGGTGTTCGCAACGTCCTCTCCGTCACCGGCGATCCTCCGCACGTCGGTGACTACCCGGGCTCTCGCGGCGTCTACGAGGTCGACTCGATCGGGCTCTCGCACATCGTCTCGCGCCTGAACGGCGGCGAGGACTACAACGGGAAGGCGATCGACGCGCCCACGTCGTTCTTTCTCGGCGTCGCCGTGAACCCGTCGGCGGACGACATCGACACCGAGCTCGAGCGCTTTCGGCGCAAGGTGGAGGAAGGCGCGCAGTTCGCGATGACCCAGGCGCTCTTCGACCTCTCCTACCTGGACGCGTTCGTGGAGCGGCTGGGCGGCGAGTGGCCGATCCCGATCCTGGTCGGGATCTTCTACGTGCGCAGCCATCAGCTCGCCGTGCGGCTGCACAACGAGGTTCCGGGAATCACCGTTCCCGAACGCGTGCAGGAGCGGCTGCGGAAAGCTGGGGCCGGCGCGGCCGCGGAGGGCCTCGCCCTCGCGCGCGAGCTCTACGAGGAGTCGCGCGAGAAAGCGGCGGGCGCCTACGTCATCCCGCCGTTCAAGCAGCCCGAAGCGGCGCTCGAAGTACTCGGTTAGCAGGGAGTCTTTGCGGAATTTCTGAGAGCCGCTCTCGTTGAACTAACTAAGTCTCAAGCCGAGCGTCTAGAGCTCGAAACCACGGAAGGGGATCGATGACGACTCTCATGGAATACGCAATGGTTCGGCTCGCCGTCAGCGATCTCGGCGGCCGATTCGATCCGATCGCGGCGCCGGTCGGTCCGACTGCCTGGCAGCGCTTCCGGTCGCGACTGCGCAACATCGTTTAGTCAGTCTCTCTAGTGCGCACAGGCCCCGGTAGACACGGGGCCTTGTGCACGTGCAAGCGCTCGTCGGACGATCGAGCTTGGCACGCCGAAGCCGCCCCCTCCGCCGACGCGCGAGCCGTAGACCGTCGTCTCGACAGCGCCGCTCGCGTCGACCGCCGGACCGCCTGAATCGCCGTGCCGGACGGTCCCGCGGATCGTCGTCACCTGCCGTCCCACCGGGCCGCGGCCGTAGGCGTCCTGCGTGAGCACGAAGACGGTCGGGCCGATCCGCGCCGGCCCGGCGTCGAACGGGCCGTTCTCTGGATAGCCGAGCAGGGCGACTGCCGTTCCTGCCCTCGGGTCGACGAGGCGAAGCGGTCGAGCCCGCAATCCGGGCACGCGTAGCAGCGCCACGTCGTTGCGAGGATCGAAGGCGATCGCCTGCGCCGACAAGCTCCCGGACGGGGTCTGCGCAGTCGTGTCACGCTGGCCGGCGACGACGTGCGCGGCGGTGACGACGATCTCCCGCGCGGCCACCCATCCCGATCCCTCCACCCCGAGCCCGCAGGCAGTCCCGACCAGGCGGACGACGCTCGGCGCTGCCGCGCGAACGCCGGGGAGACGAAGGACCGAGGCGTCTGGCGGCGGCACCCGCGCGATTGGGCCCGGGATCGGCAGGAACGGATCGAAGCGGGCGAGCGCCTGAAGCAGCGTCCGTGGCGGGAGGATCTCGTTCAGGCGGCGGAGAATGTGGGACCGCTGCACCTCCCGGCGGAGGTCGGTCTGTCCGGGCCACTGCAGCGCGACAACCCCGAGCACCCACGCCACGACCAGTCCTCCGGCCGCCCCGAGCGCGATGCCGCCGGCCGTGTCCAGCGTCCACAGGAACCGCGCCCGCAGGAAGCTCCGGCGCAGAAACAGCCCAAACGCGAGCCCGAGCGCCTGGACGACGACCGCCAAGACCAGGGCGCCGCCGACCGCCACCAGCGGCGCATACGGGGACTTGTTCCCGCTCGCGAGCAGCGACGCGGCAAGGCGCCCGCCGAGGATTGCCCCGACCACGAGCCCGGCCAGCGAGAGTGCGCCGGCGACCAAGCCTTGCCTGGCACCGAGGATCGCGAGCGCGACGACGATGGCCAGCACCGCCCAGTCGATCGCTCTCACGATGGCCTAGGCTAGCCGCGTGGACGGCGACGAGCTGCAGGGCTTCATCGACCGCTACAACGAAGCCTGGAACGCACACGACGTCGACGCGATCGTGGCCATGCACAGCGAGGACTCCGTGTTCGAGAATCACGTCACCGGCGACGCCTACAGAGGGCGGGACGAGATCGGTCACGCGATCTCGGCGATCTTCGCGGTCTTTCCGGATCTCGAGTTCGCGGCGCGCCGCCAGTACGTCCGCGAGAACCTGGTCGTGCAGGAGTGGACCGCGCGCGGAACGCATCAGGGGAAAATGACCCGGGCTGGAATCGAGATTGAACCGACGGGTAAGCGGGTCGAGTACAAGGGCATGGACGTGATCCCGATCGAGGACGGCCTCGTCGCCCGAAAGGACGTCTACTCGGACTCGATCACCCTGCTGCGACAGCTCGGCCTGACCTCCATCTAGCTACACTGCTCCACTGCCCTCGGGGGCGTAGTTCAGTTGGTTAGAACGCCGGCCTGTCACGCCGGAGGTCGCGGGTTCGAGTCCCGTCGCTCCCGTCTTCGAAGTC
>JBIOYJ010000186.1:0-3712 GCA_044870105.1 Gaiellaceae bacterium
CCGACGCGGTTCCCCTTCACGCGCAGTTCCTCGGTCACGAATCCTCCCGGCGGAGTTCCGCGCTCGGAAAGCAGATCGGCGAGCCGGCGGGCAACCGTCGTCTTCCCGCTTCCCGGGCGACCTTCGATCAGGATCCGGACGCTACTCAGGCTCCCAGGAGGCCTCGACGGTATAGCCGTCCGGGTCGAGACACTTGACGCTGACGTACGCCGGCTCGTCCCACTCCTCCGCGATCGGGACGCCGTCGCGCACCAGCCGGTCGCGAAACGCCCCGCACCGCTTCGGGTGACTCGAGCCCGATACCGAAGTGGAGGAACGGCGGCAGCGCGACCGGCCCTTCGACGGGTCCGAGCGCGAGCGAGAAGCCGTCCGCGTTGTACAGCATCAGGACGTCGTCGTCGTAGCGCCGCGGCGGCTGCGCGTCGAACCCGAAATACGTCTCGTAGAACCGCCGCGAACGCTCCTGGTCGGTCACTGCGAGCGCGAGGTGTTTCACGCGAGCCTCTAGTCGTTCGGCATCTCGCTGGCAAGCATCCGTCGAAAAGCCGGGTATTGCCCGGCCTTGCCGACCGTAACCAGCGTGTCCCCTCTCTGAACCATGTCGTCCGGCTGTGCGCCCGTCACCGGCTCGGGCTCACGAAGGATCGCGATCACCGTGATGCCGACCTTGGCACGGAAGCCGCATTCGGCCAGCGTCTTCCCGATCCAGGGGCTCGAGTCCGGCACAGGCACCCACTCGATCAAGAGCTCGCCAAGCGCCATCTCGAGCTCCTCGACGATCTTCGGCCGTTCGTAGGCGCCCCCGATCACGGCGCCGAGCTGCCGCGCCTCGTCGTCGTCGAGGGTGATCACCGCGCCCGGCTCGTCGTCGTCGGCGTGGCGGAACCAGTAGACCTCTCGCTTGCCGTCGTTGTGGAGGATGACGGCGAGACGAGCGCCGGCGTCGAGGCGGATCGTGAACTTCGTTCCGATGCCGGGCAGGCGGGTCTCTTGAAGGTCGACAGGCATGGCTACGTCCTCTCGACCAGTCTAGGCTGGGGGAACAGCAGTCTGCCGAGCGTCTTCGACTCCTTCATCAGCACGACGCCGAGCGTGGCCGTGATCAGGACGTAGAGCCCGGCGAAGGCGAGCAACTTCGAGCTGTCGGCTCCCGAGAGTTGCGGGTTCTCGGACGCGACCTGAGCGATGATGATCGTGAACTCGCCGTGAGCCACGAGTGCGACCCCCGCGTTGAAGCTCTGGCGCTCGGTGAAGCCGCCCAAGAGCCCTGTTACGTAGCCGCCGCCGATCTTGCCGACGAGCGTGACGACCACGGCGATGGCGAGGATCCAGCCGACCGTGCCGAAAGCCGACACGTCGATCGAGAGGCCGAAGACGAAGAAGAACAGCGCGGCGAAGATGTCGCGGAAACTGAAGAAGCGCTCCTCGATCTCCCCGCGCACGGCAGTCTCGGAGAGCACGACTCCCGCCATCAGCGCCCCGATTGCCTCCGAGAGGCCGAGCTCCTTCGCCACCGCCGACATGCCGACGAGGAAGGCGAAGACGGCGAGCAAGAAGAACTCGCGCGGCAGCCAGTCGAGGAACCGGTCGATCGCTCTCGCCAGCCATTTCGACGCCGCGAGCGAGACCGTTATGAACGCGACAGCCTTGCCGACGATCCCAAGCGTCGCCGCCGCCGCGCCGCCGCCGCCGGCGGCAAACCCCAGCACGACCGCGATCACGATGTCCTCGGCGACCAGGATCGCCAGAACGAGATCGGTTTCGTCGTCCGCCAAACGGCGGAAGTCGATCAGGCCTTTCACTGTGATCGCGCTCGAGGAGACGTAGACCGCGGCAGCGAGGATCAGGGCGCTGAAACTGAAGCCGAACGCCGCCACTCCGACCATGAGTCCGAGCCCAGCATTCGCGGCGAAGTCGGTCGCGCCGCCGAGAAAGACGTGCCGGCGGCTGCGCGCAAGCCGCCCGACCGTGAACTCCAGGCCGAGGAAGAAGAGCAGGAAGACGAGCCCGATCTCGGCGACGAAGTCCGTAACGTCCGAGGGGCGAATGAGGCTGAGCGCCTTGGGCTCGTTCGGGCCGAGCAGCAGACCCGCGAGCAGATACGCCGGAATCGCAGAAAGGCCGATCCGGCTCGCGACAAGACCGAGCGTCCCCAGGAGTGCGACCGTGAGCGAAAGCTGGGCGAGCGTCATTCACGGGATTCTCCCGTGGGAACGCCTACGGCGAGCCTTCCTATTAGTCCATCTGGCCGCTGACCCAGGGGTCGGGCCCGGGATCGCCGCCCGCAGCCGCCAGCGTGAGCCGCTCGAAGTAATGGTCCCAGCCGTGCTCGTGCGACTCTCCCGCCTCCTTGCTCGGGAGGTTTCGGTGGGTGAAGCGAAGGCGCGTTCCGTCACCTTCCGGAATCAGCTCGATCTCGATCGTGCTCGAGCCCGGCGGCACGGGATTCGGGCCCTCCTCGCCGGGCTCCCAGCCCCACGTGTGGACGAGCCGCCGCGGCGGGTCGAGCTCGACGAACTCGCCGCGAGCGGTGTGCCCGGGAACGATCTCGTTGCGATACATACCGCCGGGCCGCGGGTCGAGCTCGGCGCGCTGACCCATCCAGAGCGCGTTCTTGTCGGGGTCGACGAAGAACTCCCACACGGTCTCGGCGCTCGCGTCGATGGTGAGCTCGCGCTCGATGGTCACGGTTTCAGCGGTGCTCTTCATGCTTTCTCTTCTCCTCCCGTTCTGCTTCGCGTTTGAGCGCCTCCAGCCGTTCGCCCCAGAACTCCTCGAGGAACTCCTTCAGCTCGACGAGGCCTTCGGGGCGGGCGCGATAGAGACGCCTGGTGCCATTGCGTCGCTCGTTCACGAGCCCGGCCTCCTTCAGGACGTTCAGATGCTGGGAAACCGCCGGGCGGCTGACGTCGAAGTGCGATGCGATCTCGCCGGCCGAGAGCTCGTCGTCGAGAACGAGACGAAGGATCTGCCGCCGACGCGGCGCCGCCAGTGCCCGAAGCGCGACTTCCATGTCATCAATGTAAGCATCTTCTTACGTAAGATGCCACTTAAATAACTCGGCCGCTCATCGAGCGAAGGCCTGCTACGGTGAGCTTGGATCCCGTTATGAGAGCGAGTACCGGTAGTGCGCCTGCGCCTCCGCTGCGCGTTCGTGAAGGAGTAGTAGGAGGTGTGAACATGGCAACCGGAACCGTGAAGTGGTTCAACGACTCGAAGGGCTACGGCTTTATCGAGCAGTCCGACGGAGGCGACGACGTCTTCGTTCACTTCAGCGCGATCTCGGGCGAGGGCTTCAAGAGCCTTCCCGAGGGCGCCACGGTCGAGTACGAGGTCGAGCAGGGCCCGAAGGGCCCGCAGGCTCGCACCGTCACCCTCGTCAGCTCGTAGTGGCTCGAATGAGCGCGCGGACGCTCGGCGTCCGCGCGCTCTCTTCTAGTAGCTAGACGGCGGCGCGCTCTCGCGGCGCCGTTGTCGTCTTCTGCGCGGGCGTCGTCGGCGGCTGCTCGCCGGTCAGGATCGGCCACACCTTCGCCAGCAGGCGCCGCGTGGCCATCGTGGCGACGACGCCGAGCCCCGCAACGAGGATCGTCCACGCCCGTTCTCGTCGCGCTTCCTTGTCCGGATCGCGGGTCGCCGCGCGCCAGAGGTCCTCGAGATCCTGGGCCAGCGCCTCCAGTTGGGTCGCTACGAGCTCACTGCGTTTGGCCAC
>JBIOYJ010000187.1:0-3651 GCA_044870105.1 Gaiellaceae bacterium
GAAGACACGACACACTGCCCACCTCGACGGCTTCCCGGAGCGGGTGCGGGTGGTGCGGGCGCGTCACCCACTGGAGGGCCGCTCGCTTGAGCTGATGGGCTGGATGCATCGGCGCGGCCGCCTGGAGCTGATCCTGGTGCTGCCGGATGGCAGCCATCTGATGGTCCCGGCCGCGTGGACCGACCTGCGGGCGCCGATCGGGCCGCCCGTGACGGGGACGCTGGCCTCGCTTGACGACCTGCTGGCGGCGCGGCGGGTGCTGGAGCCGCTGCTTGAGCGTGCCGTCCTGGCCGGGCGCGATGATCCCGCCAGCGAGGACCCCCGGAATGCAGCTGCGTCTGGAACTGGCCGAGAGCCCGGCGCCCGCGGCGGCGCTCTGGGAGCTGGTCGGCGAGGAGCAGCGCCAGAGCGTGATGGCGCTGCTGGCGGCGCTGCTCGCGCGAGCGGTCGCGGACGAGGCGGACGCGGGGGAAGCGCTTGAGAGCGATCCTGCGGCGATCTGAGGCCCTCGCGGAGCGCCCGCCAACGGCTGCCGGCGCGCGGATCGGCGCGATCGAGCGCGAAATCGGGCATGCGGCGCTCGCTGCGAGCCGCTGGGAGGCGATCTGCGGCCCTGTGGGCGGCCGCCGCGACCGATCCACCGGCCGCAGACCCGGCCTTTCAGTCGGCGAGCGACCGTCAGTGGTTGGGGAGGGCCGGGGATGAGCGAGCGCTCGAAGCTGACCGCCTCGCACCTGCGCCGGACCGCGTTCGTGTATGTGCGCCAGTCCTCCCAGGCGCAGCTCGAGCGCAACGTCGAGTCGACCGAGCGTCAGTACGCGCTCGTGCAGCGCGCGATCGAGCTGGGGTTCGCGCGCGAGCAGGTCCTGGTGATCGACGAGGACCTCGGGATCTCCGGCTCGGGGCTGTCCGACCGGTCGGGGTTCGCGCGGCTCGCGGCCGAGGTCGCGCTCGGCCACGCGGGGCTGGTGCTCGGGCTCGAGGTCTCGCGGCTGGCGCGCAACAACGTCGACTGGTACCGGCTGCTCGATCTGTGCGGCGTGACCGACACGGTGATCGGCGACACCGACGGCCTGTATCACCCCGGCTCGTTCAACGACCGGCTGCTGCTGGGGTTGAAGGGCACGATGTCGGAGGCCGAGCTGCACGTGCTCCGCGCCCGCTTGGAGGGCGGGATCCGCAACAAGGCCGCGCGCGGCGAGCTGCGCAAGGCGCTGCCGGTCGGGCTGGTGTGGGGCGAGGCGGAGGGCGAGATCCTGCTCGACCCCGACGAGGCGGTGCGCGGCGCGATCCGAACGATCTTCGAGCGCTTCGCCGAGCTCGGCTCGGTCCGCCAGGTGTGGCTGTGGATGCGCCGCGAGCGCGTGCAGTTCCCGATGCGCCGCTTTGCCCACGGCGAGATCGAGTGGACCACGCCGACCTACCACCAGATCCACAGCGTGCTCGAGAGCCCCGTCTATGCGGGCGCGTACGCGTTCGGGAAGACCCGCCGCGAACGCTACGTCGACGAGCACGGGCAGACGCGCCAGCGGATGCGTCGCCTTCCCCAAGCAGAATGGGAGGTGTTGATCTGGGACCACCACCCCGGCTACATCGACAAGGCCACCTACGACCGAAACCGCGAGCGGATCGCCCGCAACACGCGCCCCCGCGCGCACCAGACCGGCGGCGCGGTCCGCGAGGGCGCCGCGCTGCTGCAGGGGATCGCGGTCTGCGGCCGCTGCGGACGCAAGCTCAAGGTGCACTACCAGGGCCGCCGTGGGCACCAGAGCCCCGCCTATCACTGCCCGTCGAGCATCCTGGTCGAGAACCGCGGCAGCTGGTGCCTGCGGATCGGCGGCACCCAGATCGACCAGGCGGTCGCGGGCGCGCTGCTGGCGGCGCTCACACCCGCCGGCGTGAAGGCCGCGCTGCAAGCGGCCGAGGCGCTCGAGCAGGATCACGACGCGGCGCTGAAGCAGTGGCGGCTGCAGGTCGAGCGCGCCCGCTACCAGGCCGAGCGGGCCGAGCGCCGCTACCGTCAAGTCGAGCCCGAGCACCGGCTCGTCGCTCGCGGCCTAGAGCGCGACTGGGAGAGGGCGCTCGCCGAGCTCGCCAAGGCAGAGGCCGAGCTCGCGCTGCGCGAGCAACAACGACCCCGAGCCCTCACCGACACAGAGCGCGAGCGGCTGCTGGCGTTCGGCACCGACCTCGGTCGGGTCTGGTCGGCACCGACCACCACCGACCGCGACCGCAAACAGCTGCTGCGGTGCCTGATCGAGGAAGTGATCATCGACGCCAACCGCGAGGAGCGCCGCGCGACGCTCACGATCCGCTGGGGCGGCGGCGCGATCACCGAGCTTGCCGTGACACTCCCGAAGCCGCAACCGGCGATCCGGACCGACGAGGACACGATCGCGTTGCTGGAGCGGCTAGCCGCCCACTACGACGACGGGAGGATCGCCGGGATCCTCAACCGCCAAGGCCGCCGCTCCGCCACCGGCGAGCGGTTCACCGCGATCATCGTCGGCGGGCTGCGCCGCTACCGCGGCATCCCCACCTACAAGCCGCCGACCGAGCCGCCCGACGGCGAGCTGCTTCCCGTCAGCAAGGCGGCCGACGAGCTCGGCGTCGCCGCCTCGACTCTCTTCCGCTGGCTTCAGGCCGGCTTCATCCGTGGCGAGCAGGACACTCCCGGCGCCCCCTGGCGCATCCGCGTCAACGACGAGCTGCGGGCGCTGTTCGTCGAAGAGGCACCGGCCGGCTTCGTGCCGATCGTCGACGCCATGCGCGCCCTCGGCGTCTCCCGCCAGACCGTGTTGCAGCGTGTCAAGCGCGGCGAGCTCGAGGCCATCCACGTCCGCCGCGGCCGCAGAAAAGGCTTGAGAATCAGGGTTCCGGCCGTCGACGGGCTCTTCGACGCCACCACCATGAACGCCGAGGCAGTGTGTTGATGGCTCCAAACAGCTTTGGATGTCGGCGTCGAGCGCCCACGTCCGCTTGCCCCAGGTGACCGTCTGGCGGACCGTCTCCAGGGCATGGTGGGCCGACAGCCGGGGCCGAAACCCGTAGCTCGTGGGCAGGAAGTCGGCCTCGAAGATCGGCTCGAGCACGATCCTCGCCGCCGCCATCACCACCCGGTCGGCCACCGTGGGAATGCCGAGCCGCCGGGTCTCGCCCCGTCTGCCCGGCTTCGGGATATGCACTCGCCTAAGCGGCCGCGGCCGGTAACTGCCGGCACGCAGCCCGGCGGCGAGCGCTTCGAGGAACTCGCCCGCCCCGGAGCCCTCTATCTCCTCGATGGTCACGCCATCGATTCCGGGAGCCCCGCGGTTTTGACGGACCTCGCCCCACGCCCTCTCCATCACGTCGCTGCGGGCGACCTTGTCGAAGAGAGCATGGAAGCGGCGATCCCGATCCTGCTTAGCGCAGCGGTAGAGCACGCGTTGGAGAGCACGAACCCGGTCCACGCCCTGGGCGCGGCTGACGGACCTAGCCCTGTTTCGGGCACTCATCAGAGTCCCTCTCCTCCTTCCCGTGCGTCGATGAAGCGCGGGTCCTTCCCCATGTGGCCGGCTCTCCCGGCCCCCGAGTACTACGACCCGCTCCGACTGCCGCTCGGCCGACCCGCCACTTCCCGGGTTCGCCGGTTATAGGCGGGCATCGCTTCCC
>JBIOYJ010000188.1:0-2492 GCA_044870105.1 Gaiellaceae bacterium
CCCGTCAACGTCGTCCGCATCGCCTTTCAGACGATGGTCGGGATCGGGACACTGCTCGCCCTGCTCGGCCTCGCCTTTCTCGCCGTTCGCTGGCGGCGCAAGCGGCTACCGGAGTCACGGTGGTTCTACGGTGCGCTTGTGCTGGCCGGGCCGCTCTCGGTCGTGGCGCTGATCTGCGGCTGGGTGACGACCGAAGTCGGGCGCCAACCCTGGGTCGTCTACCGGGTCATGCGAACCTCCCAGGCCGTCACCGGCGCCGGCGGCATCCCGGTCGGCTACGCGACGCTCGCGCTCGTCTACCTCGCGCTCGCGCTTGCGGTTGCCTGGATTCTTCGTCGCCTCGCCCGCGCTCCACTCGATCCGGCACCCGTTACGGCCGAGGAGCCTTGATCGTGCATCTCTACGTGCTGCCGCTGCTCTTCGCGCTCATCGGGCTCGCCTTTTACACAGTGCTTGCAGGAGCCGACTTCGGCGCCGGCTGGTGGCAGCTGACGGCGGGGAAAGGCCCCGACGCCGCCTCGATCCGCGACCACGCCCACCAGGCGATGGGCCCCGTCTGGGAGGCGAACCACGTCTGGCTCATCTTTGTGTTGACCGTCGTCTGGACCGCCTATCCGAGCGCCTTCGGCTCGATCGCCTCGACGCTCTCGATCCCGCTCTTCATCGCCGCGGTTGGGATCATCTTCCGCGGCACCGCCTACGCCCTGCGCGCCGGCGCGTCGACGATGCGCGAACTGAGCGCGATCGACACCGCCTTCGCCCTCTCCTCGATCCTGACCCCGTTCGCGCTCGGCGCCGCGATCGGCGGGATCGCTTCGCGCCGCGTTCCGGTCGGGAACGCCGCTGGCGATCAGTTCTCGAGCTGGCTCAACCCGACCTCGCTTCTGATCGGCGTCCTCGCCGTCGTGACCGCCGCGTACCTTGCCGCCGTCTTCCTCTGCGCCGACGCCGCCCGGCTGGGCGAACCGGCGCTCGAGCGGAGGTTCCGCACCCGCGCGCTCGCGGCCGGTCTCGTCAGCGGGGCGATTGCGCTCGCCGGCCTGGCCGTGCTGCGCTTCGACGCCGAGCCCCTCTACCACCGTCTCGTCGATGGCAGGGGGCTGATCGGCCTGATCGCCTCGATCGTTGCCGGCTGCGCCACGCTCGCGCTCGTCTGGTGCAAGCGCTACGAGGCATCCCGCTACACCGCCGCGCTCGCCGTCGCCGCCATCGTCGCCGGCTGGGCACTCGCGCAATCGCCGGTCTTCCTCGAGGGACTGACAGTTCAAGAGGCGGCCGCAGGCCGGGACACGCTCGTCGCTGTGACCGTCGCCGTGCTCGCGGGAGCGGCGATCCTCTTCCCCTCGCTCGCGCTGCTCTTCCGACTCGTGCTCGGCGGAGACCTCGGCCGTGGCGAGAGCGTGGCCGAGCGGCCGGCCCAGGCGCGCCCGCTGCTCACCGCCCTCGCACCAGGGCTGCTCCCGCGGCTCGCGATCGCTTGCTTTGTGGCCGGGATCGGGTTTCTCACCGTCGCCGACGCAGCTTGGGCCCATACGCTCGGCGTCTTCTGCCTCTTCGCCTTCATTGTCGCCGCGTTTCCCGCGGCTCTTCCACCCGACGTGCTGCCCACCCCCCTCAAGAACCCCGGTGCAGAGAAAGCGGACCCGCGGTGAGTTGGCCCCCTCACATGGGTTCGCAGAACGTTGGCTCTCTGCGGAAACCGTCCGGGTGACCCCCGTGCTTTGCTGCGCGTCATCGGCTCCGCCGCTCAGGGGCGAGGAGGTCGCGCTCGTCGAGGCTGTCGGACCTCAGTCCGTGAGCCCGCATCATGGCGTTCCGCTACCCGCTCGGTGCTTCAGAATGCGTTCGCGGCCGACTTCCACTCCTGAAGGCGCTGCGCGATGAGCTGGGCCCGCTCTTCCTCGCTGCCGCCGTCCAACACCTGGAGGTCGGAGGGGTCGGCTCGAAAGTAGACGCCGGCGGTTCGGGCATTCAGCCCGGGGTCGCGATCCGACCGTGTCGTCCAGTACCCCGTGGCGCGGTCGACGGTCTCCACCCTTATCTCGCCGGTTCCCTCGAGCTGCGGGGCATTCGGGTGTCGAGGGCGCTCGCCCTTCCAGAAGTAGAAGATGCCGGCCGGATCCCTGCGCTCCTTCGCAGCCTCGCTCCGGTAGCGGGCCGACAGGGTGCCGTCCTCTTGCCAGGCCCGGCCGTTCACGTCACGGCGTCGAGCAAGCCGACTGGGACACGATTGCCCGGGCGATCCTCGAGCACACCACCCGAACCGACGGCCGCGCGAGGGACTCGTGCTGCTGATCGATCCCAGGCTCTCGAGCTCCGCGTCGTTGGCATCCTGGGTCTCATGCGGACTGGCAGCTGATTGACAAAGACGAGAGGAGCCGTGATGGTCGAGGAAGCGCGTCTTGAACAGCTCGATGCCGGCCTCACACCGGTGACCGAGGGCTGGTTCGTTGTCAACGTGCGAGACGCGGCGTGGGTGACGAACGAGGTGT
>JBIOYJ010000189.1:0-2166 GCA_044870105.1 Gaiellaceae bacterium
CGAGCAGATCGAAGTGGGTGAACAGATGGTCGAGAACGCCGACGACCTCGGCCGGCGGGAGGCGCTCCGCGAGCGGGGTGAAGTCCACGACGTCGGCGAACAGGATCGACGCCGAGCTGAACTGGTCCGCGATCGTGCGCGTCTCGGCCTTGAGCCTGTCGGCGATCGACCGCGGCAGAATGTTGAGCAGCAGGCTCTCCGCCTTCGCCTGCTCCACTCGTAGCGCCGCGAGCGCGCTCCGGCGCTGGCCGGCGAACACGGCCAGCAGCGTGAAGACGATCGTGCCGCCGACCGCGACGTTGAGGCCGAGCATCGTGCTCGTGAACCACTCCGGGACAGCCGGCTGCACGCCACCCAGTAGTTCTCCGGCGATTCCCGAGCCGAGGAACACAACGAGGTACGCGACGTACCAGCGAGCCGCAGTTCGGACGTCGCTGAACACGAGCGCCCCGAGCGGGGCGAGGATCCCCCACAGACCGACCCCGCCGGAGTCGAGGAAGCCTCCCAGCGGGACCATCGAGAGCGTGGGAGCGAAGAGGATGGCCACCTGGCCGACACGCAGGAACTTCCCGAAGTCCCGTGTGCGCGAGAAGACGACGATCGACGCCAGCAGGGTGGCGAAGTACACGAGCGGTACCCAGCCCACGGGCGACCCGAAGGCGAGGTACAGCGCCGACCAGAGCAGCGAGACCGGCAAGATCAGCACCGAGATCAGCACGAGCAGCGCTTTGGCGGCTCGCGTGTCGTCGTCGTCCTGCGGATCCGCGCCGATCCGCGCCAGACGCGCGAGCAGCCGATCGCTCAGGCCCACGACGCAGTCGCCTTTCGGGATAGGAGCGGCGCCAGGCCCTCCGTGAGCTGCCGGCGATGCTCGTCGGTATCGAACGTGTGCAGCGGATGCGAAGGCAACGCGTGCTCCACCAGACGCCCGCCCCGCCGGACGTACACGACCGGGATGATCGTCCCATCGGCGTCGTACTCGACCGTGACTGCACATGCGTCGCCGCCGTCGCGATCCACGAAGTCCGCAAGCGGCAGGATCCCTTCGTCGCGAACCCCGTCGGCCCCGTCGACGTCGACCACCCGCGCGAGATACCCCTTCTGCGTCCAGAGCTCCGGCGCACGCGCGAGCTCCCCGAGCAGACGCGGAACGACCTCGTCGCCGTCGAGCAGCCGCCGCTCGCGCGCGAGCCCGAAGTGCTTCTCCGCGATGTGCTGCGCGAGGACGCGGGCGTTGTAGCGGAACCCGTTCACGGATCCGGAGCTGCTGGTCGCGCCGTGCTTGCGCAGGCCGGGCGAAGCCTGAGTCACGCTGCCGGCGAAGTAGATCCCGGGGACCGAGACGCTCTCCCAGTACGGCGTCTGCGCCGGCATCCGACCGTCGTTGACCATCGCCACGCCCACGCTCGGCAGGTCGCATACCGGCGCTCGGAAGCCCGTCGCCGCGATGACCTCGTCGCTTTCGAGCTCGAGCTTCCCCTCCCACGTCGTCCCACTCGCATGGACCCGATATCTGTCCGCGTGGCGCTCTACGCGCTCGATCGCCGCGTCGACGACGTAGCTTCCGCTGCCGCCGCGGATGTGCTCGGTGTACGGCGAGAGGTACCGGATGCTGAGCGGCGAGAAGGCGAGCACCGCGGTGTCCACGGGGCGCGGCGAGCCGAGCACGATGCGCCGCGCCCACGGCAGAAGACCCTGTGCGAGCTCGAACCCCGAGTTCCGCTTGCCGACGATGAAGACGCTCTTGCCCTGATAGCGCTCGGGCGGCCTGGCCGCGACGTAGTGCGGCGCCGCTTCGAGCCCCGGAATCGGAGCCATCCACGGCTCGGTCACGCCGATCGCGAACACGCAGATCCGGCAGCGGTACTCGCCGTCCGATGTCTCGAGCACGAAGCCCGCATCGTCGCGCCGCGTCGACAGCCACTCGCACCCGTAGCGAACGCGAACGTGCCCGCGCGTGGCGAACTCGACGAGCGCCGCCTCCATCTCGTGGCGGGCCGGAACGTCGAACGTGCGGTCCATGAACTCCGGTGCGAGCGCCTGATGCTCACGCTCGTCGCCGACGAGGCTGTTGTGGTCGTACCACTCGTACTCGCGCAGGCCCCGCTCGAACGGCGCGTCCCGGCTTCGTCCAGCTGATCAGGCGCTGGTAGACCGGGAAGCGCC
>JBIOYJ010000190.1:0-2247 GCA_044870105.1 Gaiellaceae bacterium
CTCGTCGGTGTCCGTCGGCTGAGGGCTACCCAGCGCCGTCACGAGCAAGTTCATGTGGATGCCGACGAGTCCCTCGGGCGCCTGGCGGCCCATTGCGTCGGTGACTCCGGCGCCCACGTCGCCACCCTGGGCGACGTAGCGGGTATACGCGAGGCGGCGCATCAGCTCCGCCCACGCCTGCCCGGTGCGGTCGACGTCCCAGCCGAGTTCGGTCGGCTCGCCGGAGAACCCGTAGCCGGGCAGTGACGGCAGCACGAGGTCGAACGCGTCCTCGGCGTCTCCGCCGTGCGCGGTCGGGTTGGTGAGCGGGCCGACGGCCTCGAGCAGCTCGATGACCGAGCCGGGCCAGCCGTGCGTCATGATCAGCGGCAACGCGTTCTCGTGAGCCGACTTGACGTGGATGAAGTGGATCTCGACGCCGTCGATCTCGGTCGTGAACTGCGGGAGCGCGTTGAGCTTCGCCTCGGCCTTGCGCCAGTCGTAGTCGGTGACCCAGTAGCGCGCGAGCTCCTGCACCGTCGCCAGCTGGACGCCCTGCGACCGATCTGGGACGAGCTCCTTGCTCGGCCACCGCGTCGCCGCGATGCGCCGATGCATCTCGGCTAGCTCCTCTTCTTGGATGTCGACCTGGAAGGGCCGGATCTCGGTTGCCGTTTCGATAACTGTCATGTCCACCTCCGTCTCCGTGTTGCGTCGACCCCTCAATCGTCGAGGACCGTCGCCCTACGGCGACAAGGCGAACATCGTCAAGGCCGTCGCACTACGGCGACGCGGCGAACGATCCAACGATGAGCCTCTCAGAGCGGTCCAGCCCAGTCAATGCTGTTCACCACATCGGTACACATGCCCGCCGGCCAGGGGCCTGAGACCCTTGCAGGTCAAAAACGTGCAGTGCGTATGGAGCCGATCATCGAGCTTTTCAGATCCGGACTTCCCGACGCTACCTGCGCTCTCCCTCCGAAGGCTCTGAGATCGCCCCGACGAGCTGACCAGTCCTGTTTTCGTTCTCCTTGAGCGCGATGTCGGCCTGCGCGACCATGCCGACGAGCCGACCGTTCTCGACGACGGGCAGCCGCCGAACCTGGTGGCGGGCCATCAGCTGGAGCGCCTCTTCGAGGTCGTTGTTGGGCTCTACGCTGATGAGGTCGCGAGAGTAGACGTCCCCGACCGACGTCGTCTCAGGGACCGCACCCTCGGCGACCACTCTCGTCGTGATGTCCCGGTCGGTGATCATCCCGACGAGCCGCTTGTCCTCGGTCACCGGGAGCGAGCCGACGTGCTCGTCGCGCATCAGTCGTGCAGCCTCGACCACCGACTCCGCTGCGCCGATCGAGCGGGGATCGTCGGTCATTGCGTCCCGAACGCTCTTCGCCATCCTGCCTCCTCTCCTCTTCGTTGAAGAGATTATCGCGGGCGCGCCGAGGGTCGCTTCGCTCCACGATTGCCCGCGGATTCGGTCGGCGCCGGCAAGGGGTCGGGGTTCTTGAAGCGGCCTCTCAGGATGCCCGCGCGCGGCCCACGGCGTAGCGTGTGCGCCAGGTCCGTCATCATGAATCGCGCATGAACAAGCCGCGCATCTTCCTCGGGTCGTCGGGCAAGCAGGCGAAACTGCTCCAGGCGATCACGCGCGGGCTCGAGGACGTCGCCGACGTCGAGCCCTGGACGACCACCTTCAACCCGGGGCGGTCCACCCTCGACCGGCTCGTCGAGCTCTCCCAGGAGGTCGATTTCGCCGCGTTCGTGTTCGCCCAGGACGACTGGACCACGACGGATGCGCCCCAGTCCGGCCAGGCGTCGCCGCGCGACAACGTGGTGTTCGAGGCCGGGCTGTTCGGCGGCGCGCTCGGCATTCGGCGCATATTCATCCTCCACGCGAACGGTTCGAAGCTCCCGAGCGACCTGCTCGGGCTGACCTCCGTCCGCTACGACCCGGCCACCAGCCCGGCGGAGGTTCGCGCGATCAACCAGAAGCTCCGCAAGGCGATCGAGAGCGAGGGTCGCCGCGGCGCGGTCGAGGGGCTGTGGTGGCAGTTCTCGCTTACCATGCGGAGCGAGGAAGAACCGTCGGCGGTGAGCCTCCTGCACATCTCGCGGGACCGCGACGGTGGCCTGACCGTGACCGGCCGGGCCTGGCAGGAGGACGGCACCCTGTCGGCCCGCTACTGGAGCGAGGCTGCGAAGGAGCGCAGGGATCCGGCCGGCATCTTCTACTTCTGGAAGGGCGAGCGCCCTCGGCACCCGAATGCC
>JBIOYJ010000191.1:0-23004 GCA_044870105.1 Gaiellaceae bacterium
TCGACCGGCTGGCGACCCGGGCCAGGGTGGTCGCGCTCACCTTCGACGCGGGCGCGGACGCGGCCGGAGCCGAACGGATCCTGTCCACGCTCGCGCGGCATCGCGCCCAAGCAACCTTCTTCTTGACTGGCCGCTGGGTGCGGCGCAACCTGCGTCTCGCGCGCCGGATCGGGAGCCGCTACCCGGTCGCAAACCACACCTGGAGCCATTCACGGATGACGCCGCTTTCGTCAGCCGACGTGCGGAAGGAGATCCGCCGGGCCGAGTGGTGGATCCGCGCCGGCACGGGACGCGATCCGCGCCCCTTCTTCCGGTTCCCGTACGGCGACCGGAATGCGCGGACGATCGCGATCGCGAACTCGCTCGGCTACACCTCCGTGCGCTGGTCGCTCGACACCTGGGGCTGGATGGGAACCTCCGGCGGAATGTCCGTCTCCGCGGTCGAACGACGAGTTGGGTCCCGGCTGAGCCCCGGCGACATTCTGCTCCTGCACGTGGGCGGGGGGCGCGACGGCTCGATGCTCGATACCCGCGCCCTGCCCGAAGTGCTGCGTCTGATCGAACGACGCGGCTATCGGTTCGTCACGCTCGAGCGCTTCGTCACCGCACCTCGATGAACGACGATCCGTTGCGACTGTTCGAGGCCTGGTTTCGCGAGGCCGAGGCCGCCGGAGTCGATGTGCCGGAGGCGATGACGCTGGCGACCGCGACACGCGAGGGACGCCCGTCGGCGCGGTTTGTGCTGCTGAAGGGGGCCGACGAGGAGGGCTTCGTCTTCTACACCGGCTACGGGAGCCGCAAGGCCGACGAGCTGGCGGAGAATCCTCGCGGGGCGCTCCTCTTCTACTGGCGTCCGCTCGGGAAGCAGGTACGGGTCGAGGGCGTCGTCGAGCGGGTGGCGCAGGAGGAGTCGGCGGCCTACTTCGCCACGCGGCCGCGCGCCAGCCAGCTGGCGGCGTGGGCCTCGGCGCAGAGCCGTCCCCTCGCGAGCCGCGAGGAGCTCGAGCGGCGATACGCCGAGCTCGAGCGCGAGTACGAGGGACGCGCCGTTCCGCTACCGCCGCACTGGGGCGGCTATCGGCTCCGGCCCGACGCCTACGAGTTCTGGCAGCACCGTGACAACCGGCTGCACGACCGCGAGTGCTACACGCGCGAGGACGGCGGCTGGAAGGTGGAGCTGCTCGGTCCTTAGCGAGAGCCGCGGCCGCTACTTCACGAGCGAGAGCATGCGGAACATCGGCAGGTACATCGAGATCACGATGACGCCGACCATCGCGCCGACGAGGATCATCATCACCGGCTCGATGATCGACGTCAGCGTCTGGATCGCGGAGTCGACCTCGTCCTCGTAGAAGTCCGCGATCTTCGAGAGCATCTTCTCCAGCTCTCCCGTCTCCTCGCCGATCTTGACCATCTGGCTGACCATGGGTGGGAAGACCGGGTTCTCGATCAGCGGCTGCGCGATCGGGACACCCTGGTGCACGCGCTGGCGGACGCCGGTGAGCGCGTCCTCGATGATCCGGTTGCCCGCGGTCTGGCCGGTGATCTCGAGCGACTTGATGATGTCGACACCGGCGGCGACGAGCGTGGAGAGCGTGCGCGAGAAACGCGCCATCGTCACCTTCAGGACGACGTCGCCGATCTTCATCGGGATCTTCAGCTTGAACCGGTCCCAGACGTAGCCGCCCTTGTTGGTCCGCTTCAGGCGGCGAATCCCGTAGATCGTCCCGAAGAACGCCGGGAAGATGATGTACCACTGATGCCGCAGCACGTTCGACATGTTCACGACGTACTGCGTCAGCGTCGGGAGCTTCGCGTTGCCGAGCTGCTGGAAGATCTTGGCGAAGACCGGCACGAGGAACATCAAGAGGCCGATCAGGACGAGGGTTGCGAAGACGAGAACCATCGTCGGGTACATCATCGCGCCCTTGACGCGGCGCCTGATCTGCGTCTCCTTCTCGATCTGGTAGGCGACGCGATCGAGAACTTGGTCGAGGATACCGGCGGCCTCGCCGGCCTCGACCATCGCGATGTAGAGGCGGCTAAAGATCTTCGGGTGGCGCGCCATCGCCTGCGAAAGAAGGAGGCCGCCCTCGACGTCGGAGCGCAGCTCGCGGACGACAGAAGCGAAGTAGGCGTCGTCGGTCTGCTCCTCGAGGATGACCAGAGAGCTGACCACGTTCAGGCCGGCCTCGATCATCGTCGCGAACTGGCGCGAGAAGATCTGGAGCGTCTTCGGCTTGACCTTCTTGAAGACGGTGCGGACGCTCTCCTCGCCGCTCGCCGGCAGCTCTTCGAGATGCTCCGCGAGCAGCCCGCGGATGCGCAGCTGTTCGCGCGCCGCCTCGAGATCGGGGGCGTGGATCTCGCCTTTGAGCTCGAAGCCTTCAGCGTTGATTGCGCTGTAGGCGTAGGCCGCCATACCTGGGTCTCATCGGCAGGGGGATTCCCCCGCTTGAGCTACGCCGAGACCCTGCCGATATGTCTCACGTGCGCGCGCGCGTGCGTGAGCAGAGCGGCTTTGGCCTGATCGAGCTTCTGATGGCGATGACGGTGCTGAACATCGGCATCCTCGCCGTCGTGGCCGCGTTCAACGCTGGGATCGTCTCGGTCCGGCGGGCGACGCTGACCGGGACGGCAACGGTGCTAGCGGATCAGCAGATCGAGCTCTACCGGGCGTTGACCTGGGATCAGATCCGGCTCGAGTCGAGCACGATCCCCTCCGGCGCGCCCTACACGACCGATTCGGCCTACAGCGCGTCGCAGGTGATGGGCGCGTGTACAGGCTCCCCGCTGCCCAACGAGTGCACGGCCTCGCGGACGGTGAGCGGAAGTCAGTCCCCCGATCACCATGCCTACCGCGTCGACACGTACATCGTGAACGAGAACCCGACCTCGTCGGCTCGGACGGTGAAGCGTGTGACGGTGGTTGTCCGCGACGGCGTGAACCTGAACAAGGTCTGGGTCCGCCAGGCGTCCACCTTCGACTGCTCGACGGGCCAGCCCTACGGCAGCTGCCCCACGACCTAAACAGCGTCGTCCCGGGGTCCGTCGTCCCGGGCTCAGACCCCTAGACGCGGCCTGAAAGGACCCCTAAGGGGCGCGCGCCTTCTGCGGCGCCTCGTGGACGAATCGTCGAAACGCAGCTTGGGCCTGCTCGGATGCTCTGCCGAAGTGCTCGAGCACCCAGTCGGTCGTGAGAAACGCCGGGGCCCTCTCTGCCCCGACCGACGCCCGGTAGCTGCTCCAGCGCCATGCGCCGGCGTCGCGGCACAAGTTGGCACGGACTGGATTCAGCACGACGTAGCGGGAGAGCTCGAGCAAGTGCCAGTCGGTCTGCACCAGGACGGCATGAAATCTGCCTTGGAAGAGGTGGCCGCCAAGGCCATGGCGCCGGTTGAACCATTGCGCGTAGCCGCCGTTCAGCTCCCGCATCCCGTCCGAAAGGTCGGGATCGTGAATCTCGACGACCAGGTGGAAATGATTCGGCATCAAGCAATACGCATGACACCGCCACCTTCGCCGGGCGACGACGACGCCGAGGATCGTGAGGAACTGTTGCCGGTCCCGCTCGTCCAGAAAGATCGGCTGCTTTCGGTTGCCGCGGGCGGTGACGTGGTAGACGCCGCCGGCAAACTGGATACGCGGTAGGCGTGGCACGATCCGAGCGTACGTTTGGGCCGCAGAGCGCAGCGGCCCTCTTTCGCCTTTCGTTTCGATCCGATGCGCGATTAGGAACATGTCCGGGGGTCAGACCCCGGAAGGCAGACCCCGGAAGGCAGACCCGGATGACCCCCGACCCCGCTTTTCCGGGTTAAGCCGCCGCGAGGAGCTTCAGCTCGTAGCGGGCGCCGTCGGCGGTGTTCAGCAGCACAACGGTCTTACCCTTCTCGAGCGCAATCGACTGCGCGCCGCTCTCGAACGAACCGCCGGCGATCGAGATCACCGCCTTCTTCCGCGTCAGCGAGACGAGCTTGAAGGCCGGGTCGTCGGCGGGGAAGGTCTTGCCGACCTCGACGACCTCCGCCACGCCGTTGACCGAGATCGTGGCGCGGCGAACCGCGGGAAGAGGCGTCGCGGCGGACTTCGGCGCCTGCCCACCCGACGACGTCGGAACGACGCCCCCACCGGCCTGACCGGCCTGTCCGCCGCCGCCGCCGCCGCTCGCCGACGCGGGCTTCACCGTGCTCGGCGCGACCGGCGCGTCGCACGCCTCGACGCCGCAGTCCTTGATCTGTTGGTGGAATGGATCCTTGCTCCTGAAGCGGCTGAACGAGACGAGCTGACCCGACGTCGGCGCCGGCGCCACATCAGGATCGACGACCCCGTCGCCGGAAGCGGAACCGGTCGATGCGAGCGCGCCGCCACCGCCCGCCGAGAGCGTCGGCGGGCCGAGTGGCGTCGAGCCCGTCGTCTGAGCCGCGGCGGCGGCCGGCGGCTCGTCCGGCGGGTCTTCCGGATGGAGCATCTTCATCGTCCGCGGGATCTGGAACGCGAGCAGCCCGAGGAGGATCACCCCGCCGACGGCGATGATGATCTTCTGGCGCTTCGCCTTCGCTTTGGGATCGAATTTCTTGGCCATCAGGGAGCGGGTGCGGCGGTGGCGCCGCTGGTCGAAGGTGAAGACGGCGGAGGCGGAGGCGGAGGCGTCGACGCCGCGGGACCGGTGGTCGTCGCCGGTGTGGTCGTCGCCGGAGTAGTCGTCGCGGGCGTCGTCGTAGCGCCGCCGCCGGCCGCCCCGGTCGTCGTGCCGGGCGGCGCTATCGTCGCCGGCGCCGCGGTCCCGAACACGAACGCGTCGATCGTCAGCGTCGCCTTGATCTGCGGGAAGCGGTCCTCGCCCTCGACAAAGGACAGCGTGTCCACCGCGAACATGCGGCCGTTCGCGTCCAGTGCGCCGCGGCGCACGTCGACCAACGTCCGTACGCGAAACAGGAAGTCGACCAGGTCGTAGAAGTTGCCTTCGAAGATCACGTTGATCGGCACCGCCTGGTACCCCGAGAGAACAACCGAGCCGCCGGGCGTGATCGACTGGAACGTGATGCCCGTGCCGCGGGCAATGTGGTTGAGCTCGAGAACGATGTCCGCCATTTCCGCCTGGTCCGGCATCGCCTTGGTCAGGCGAAACAGATCGGCGACGCGGATCTTCGGCGTGTTCTTCGCCTTCGCGACCAGCGACCGCGCCGTGTCGATCTGACTCTGCGTCTCGTCGATCTGCTTCTGCAGCTCGACCGCCTTCGACCGCTGCGGCGAGATGACCAGGAACCAGCCCGCGGCGCCGAGGAGCAGGACGACGCCGGCGATCGCGGCGATCCACACCGCTTGGGGAGTCTGCTTCTTCTTCACGAGGTCGCTCCCGGCGCACGGAGGTCGGCGACGATCCGCCAATGGACGAGCAGGCGGCCGCCGACCTTGGCCTGCTCGCTCGACTGCAGCTGGACGTTCTTCAGGTCGGGGACGACCTGGAGACGCGTAAGCAGTCGAGCGACGGCGGCGTGCGAGTAGGTGTAGCCCTCGATCGTGAAGCCGGTCGCGGGCGGCAGCGCACTGCCCGCTCCCGGCGTGGTGGCAGGAGCGACAGCGCCGGCCGTCGAGGGAGAGAGGGGCGACTTCGCAGACAGGTTCTTGAGCCAGACGTCGTCGGGCAGGACGAGGGCGAATTCCCGCATCACCCGGTCCCACGAGACGCGGCGCGCGAGCGCACCGTTCAACGCGGCGACGCGCTGCTGCTTGTCGGCGGCGAAGTCTTCCTGGCTCTTGAGCTCGGTCGGCGGCGGCGTCGGAATCGCGGCGAGCTCGGCCTTCTTGTCCTTCAGCGCGGCGCGCTTCTCGCTCACCTTGCCGCTCGCCATCAGGAAGAGCGCGCTGAAGACAGCCGTCAGCACGACCCCCATCAGCACGCCCGTGATCACGAGCGTGTTGGGCGACTCGCCGCCGCCTCGGCGGCGCCGGCTGTCGTCTCGCGGGAGAAGGTTGATCGCGCGCATCTGCCGCGCCTCAGTCCTCGATTCCGAGCCCGATGGCGACGGCGAGCGAGCCCAGCTGCTCGGCCTCTTTCACGCGCTTTCCGACCTTGACGCGGACGAGCGGGTCGCCCACGCGCACGGTGACCCCGATCAGCTGCTGGAGCTCCTCGGCGAGCCCGTCGAGATGCGCGGAACCGCCGGTGATCACGATGTCGCCGATGCCCAGAGAGCCGGGCTGGTTCTGGTAGAACTGGAGCGAGGAGACGAGCTCGCGCGCGAAGGTCTGCAGCTGCCTCTTCACGGCCTCGCTCGCCTTCGCCGCCTGCTCGTCCGTCAGGCCTTCCGTCCTCCCCTGTCCGATGAGCGAGAGCGCGCGCTTGACCGGGTCCGCCTCGGACGGTGAGATGTCGAGCGCGCGGGCGACCGCAACGTTCAGCGTCGAGCCGCCCCAGTCGAGCACGCGGGTGAACTCACAGACACGGCCGTCCGAGACCGCGAACGTCGAACGGTCGTGGCCGATCGAGACAACAACCAGCGCCGCGTTCGAGGGTGCAGCCTCGGCCGGGCGCGGCTCTCCGAGCGCGCGCAGCAGGGCGAACGCCTCGAGATCGATCCCCGCCAGCTTGATTCCGGCCTTCTTGCAGGCATCCACGTAGCGGTCGATCAGCTCGCGATAGGCGACGACGAGCAGCACCCGCCGGGAGGGCTTCCCTTCGTCGTCCACCGACTCGCTCAGCATCCGGTAGTCGAGCACGGCCTCCTCGAGCGGGATCGGGAGCGCCTCCTGCGCGCGGAACCGGATCGCGTTCTCGAGCTGGCGCGCGTCGTCGATCCCGGTGATCTCGAAGATGCGGACGCCGATGCGATTGTTCGCGATGCCGAGGCGGACGTTGTGCTTCGGCAGCCGGTTCTTGCGGAAGAAGTCCTTCAAGGCTTCCGCGAGCGCGTCCGGCTCGCGCAGCTCGCCGGCGACGACGATCCCCTGCTCGAGGTCCTCGCGCGCGACCTGGAGCAGCTCCGGGACGCCGTTGTTCGAGACCCTCGCGGCCGCGACCTGCGAGGCACCGACCTTGAGGCCGACGAGCTTCTTGTGCCGCCGGTCCTTCCCCGCCTTCGCCGATTTCGCTTTCGGCTCCGGCTCGGCGTCGGCGCTCTCCTGCTTGGCGACCTTGGGCTTCCTGGGCGCCTTCTTGCGCCCAAAGGAGATGTCCTTCTTCCAGAACGGAACCTTGTCCTCCTCCTGCTGAGGTTCGTCCGCGACCAGCTCCTCCGCCGTCACTGGCGGATTGATCCCGGGAGCCGGTTCGGGCGGTGCCATGGCCGGCGACGGCGTCCCGGGAGGCGCCGGCGGGGCGGACGGGACGGCGGGCTCGCTCGGGGAAAGGGAAGGCGGCGCCGGCTCCGGCACCGCCTGCTCGTTCGCTGCGACCAGCGGCGAAAACTCTTCGGTCTCTTCGGCCGGAACCTCCCCGGCCGGCGCGTCCTCCTTCTTGCGCCCGACGAGATCCGACAGCTTGATCTCCTTGTTCCAGTCGACCACCGCAGTACCTCCGGCTAACTCCCCGCGACCCTGAGGCCGCCGGCGACCGGCGCCGGCGGCGATTCGGCCTCGTGGCCGCCGGTGTCGAAGCCCGCGCGCTCGAGCAGGCCGAACAGCTGGTCGGGCCGGCTCGACCGGCTCAGCGCGATGTCGAGGGTGATGATCCGCCTGGTCGTCAGGTCGGCGAGCGACTGCTCCATCGTCTGCATGCCCTTGCCGGAGCCCGTCTGCATGACGGAGTAGATCTGCTCGACCTTGCCCTGGCGGATCAGGTTCCTGACGGCGTCGTCCGGAAAGAGGATCTCGAGCGCGGGGACGCGGCCCGAGCCGTCGGCGGTCGGCAGCAGCGCCTGCGTGACGACGCCTTCGAGCGTGGCCGCGAGCTGCACGCGGATCTGCTCCTGCTGGGCGGCCGGGAACGCGTCGATGATGCGGTCGACGGTGCTCGGCGCGCTTTGCGTGTGCAGGGTGGCGAAGACGAGGTGGCCGGTCTCGGCCGCGGTGATCGCGGTCCCGATGGTCTCCAGGTCGCGCATCTCGCCGAGGAGGATCACATCGGGGTCCTCGCGGAGCGCGGCGCGCAGGGCGTCGGCGAAGTTGGTCGCGTCCGGGCCGATCTCGCGCTGGTTGACGATGCAACGCTTGTGTCTGTGCACGAACTCGACCGGGTCCTCGATCGTGAGGATGTGGTCGGGGCGCTTGCGGTTGATCTCGTCGATCAGGGCGGCGAGCGTGGTCGACTTGCCCGAGCCGGTCGGCCCGGTCACGAGGACGAGCCCGCGCGGCTTGTCTGTGAACGAGTGCAGGCTCGAGGGGATCCCGAGCTCCTCGAGCGTCTTGATGTCGGTCGGGATCAAGCGGAACGCCGCGGCGAGCGTCTCGCGCTGGAAGTAGACGTTGACACGAAAACGGGCGAGGCCGGGGATCGAGTGGGCCATGTCGATCGACCGGTTGATCTCGAGGTTCTTCTGCTGCTCCGTGGAGAGGATCCGGTAGAGCAGCTGGTGCGTGTCCTCGGAGGTCAGCTCGGGCGTCTCTTCGAGCCGCTCCAGGTGCCCGCGCACGCGAATAACAGGCTTCGAGCCCACGGTGATGTGAAGGTCGGACGCGTTGCGCGCGACCATTTGCTCGAGCAGGCTGTCGATCGAATACAGGGTCTCCGGCATGGCTCCCTCGAGCGAGCTATCGGCAGCGCCCGAACGTTCCTTAACCCTGTGTGTAAGCCCATCCTGGGCTACCCGGGATCCCTCACTTGGGGGGTCGGAATGCCTCGCGCCGAGGGCGATACACCCCTGGAGCCACCCGACGCATCCCTTAAGGAGGACCACGCATGCTCGCAAGGCTTACGGATCGGATCAGGCGCGACGAGAAGGGTTTCACCCTGATCGAGCTCCTGGTCGTGATCATCATCCTCGGGATCCTGCTTGCGATCGCGATCCCGTCGTACCTCAGCTTCCGCACCCGGGCGAACCGCTCGGCTGCGCAGGCGAACGTCCGCGCGGCCGTGCCGGGCATGGAGGCTTTCAACGCCGATCACGCCACGGGCTACACGGGCGTGAGCCTGACGAAGCTCCAGCAGTCCTACGACGCCGGCATCAAGAACATCAAGATCTCTGTTGCCACGACGGGCGGGTACTGCCTCAGGAACACGACGCCGGGTACGGTCACGTACCACAAGTCCGGACCTTCCGGCGACATCAAGACCGGCGGCTGCTAGAGCGACCGCATCGGTTTGGCGAAGGGCGCGGGGAACCGCGCCCTTTCTCTTTCATGCAGCTCCCCCCATCGGGCTCAAGCCTGGGCTATTCGCCGCCGATGAGCGCTTCTAGCCACCTCGTTTCACATCCGAGAGGAGCCATGTACATGACGAATCTGAGGCAGCGCCTCGTGCGCGACGACAGGGGTTTCACGCTGATCGAGCTCCTGGTCGTCATCATCATTCTGGGAATCCTTCTGGCTATTGCGATTCCCTCGTACCTGAGCTTCCGCAGCCGCGCGAACAAGTCGGCTGCGCAGGCCAACGTCCGCGCGGCCGTGCCGGGCATGGAGGCGTTCAACGCCGACCACGCCACGGGCTACACGGGCGTGACACTGACGAAGCTCCAGCAGTCCTACGACGCCGGGATCAAGAACATCAAGATCTCCGTCGCGACCACCGGCGGTTACTGCCTTCGCAACACGACGCCGGGCACGGTCACGTACCACAAGTCGGGCCCGTCGGGCGACATTTCGACCGGCGGCTGCTAGACCGCTTCGAAGGGCGCGGCCGCCCCGCGCCCTTCGTTCACGCGCGTAAAGCGCCCGTTCCTGGATGCCGATAGACCATTGGTGAGGGAGAAGCCGAGAATTCGCCTGCTCGCGGCCGTTGGGCTCGCGGCACTGCTCGCCCTCGGGACGGGCGTCGTCCTGTTCACGCAAGGCCAGTCGAGCTCGGCCGCGGCCGAGCACACGATCAAGCCTCTCCACCCCGTCTCCAAGAAGGCGAAGGCGGCGACGAGGGCGGCGACGAAGATGTCGGCCAAGAAACCGAAGAAGCGCGCGGCGCAGAACGTCGGGCAGAGGCTGGACAGCCTGCTCGCCAGGCATCACGTGGTCGTCGTCTCGCTCTACGCGCCGAAGGCGGCCGTCGACGAGCTCGCGAGGGACGAGGCCGAAGCGGGCGCGAGGCTCGCGGGCGCGGGCTTCATGAAGGTGAACATCTTCAGCAACGCACAGACGCGCCCACTGCTGACGCTGCTCGGGGGCGGCGCCTCGCAGGCCGACCGGCTGCTCGACGGCCCCGCCGTCCTGATCTTCCAGCGTCCGAAGAACCTGTTCGTGCGCCTCGGCGGTTATGCCGACAAGGACACGGTCGCGCAGGCCGCGATCAACGCCTCGCCGGTGCCCGTGAGCGCTCCGGCCGTCGCGCCGGGAAGCGACTGGGCCAGTGCCGCGAACAGCGTCTGCAACGACATGGTCAACCGTCTGCGGACGCTCCTGCTGCCGACCACGCCTGCCGGCTATCTCGATTTTGCCAGCGAGATGCTCGACATCCTTCGGGACACGGTGGCGAAGCTCCGCGCGCTGAAGACGCCGAAGGGCCAGCAGGCACAGATCCAGCGGATGCTCGTCCTGTACGACGCGGCGCTGGTCAAGGCGAGGGCCACGCTCGACGCGGTGCGCCACCGAGACCGGACGAGGTACGTGAAGCTTGCGCAGGAGACGCAGGAGCTCGGCGACAAGGGCGATGCGGTGGCCGTGCAGCTCGGCGCGACCGCCTGCGGGGCCGACGCCGGGACCTAGCTCGATGGCAAAGAAGACTCCGTCTCCCAAGGAGCTGTTCGTGCGCCACGCGCGCAAAGACGGCCGCTCGGTCGCGATTCTGAAGGCGCTCGATCACGGCGATTCATGTGTCGTCGAGGCCGAGGTCTTTCCACCCGGCGCTCTGAACGGCGAGCCGACGCGTCCGGGTCCGTACACGTTTGCCGATGCAGCCCAGGCGACGGCTTTCGTCACGGAGGCCGTGGAGGCGCTCATGTACCTCGGCTGCGAGATCCAGGCCGAATAGACACCCTCCGGGGTCCACCCTCCGGGGTCAGACCCCTGGCCGTGTCCGAACCGGCCAGAGGCGGTCCTCTAAGCGGGAAGTCTTCGCGCCGCGACCGTGAACTCGCGAGTACCTGACGGGCCGCAGGTGACATGACTGGGGGTCAGACCCCGGGACCTGTCTAAGCTGGACACCCATGGCATCCGCCACGCTGCACACCAACCACGGCGCGATCGAGCTCGCGCTGCACGAGGACGACGCGCCGAAGACCGTCGCGAATTTCAAGAAGCTCGCGGCCGACGGCTTTTACGACGGCGTCATCTTTCACCGCGTGATCCCGGATTTCATGATCCAGGGCGGCGATCCCACCGGCACCGGGACGGGCGGACCGGGCTACACCTTCGAGGACGAGTTCAATCAGCACCAGGTCGTCCGCGGCGCGCTCGCGATGGCGAACGCCGGGCCGAACACGAACGGCAGTCAGTTCTTCATCGTCACGACGGAGGCTGCCCCCTGGCTCGACGGGAAGCACACCGTCTTCGGCCGTGTGGCAAGCGGCATGGAGGTCGTCGATGCGATCTCGGCCGTCGAGACGGACGCGGCCGACAAGCCGCGCGAGGACGTGGTGATCGAGCGCGTCGAGCTCACCGAGTAGGCGGCCTCAGACCGTTACGCGCGTCAGCTCTTCGATCGAGGTGAGCCCCGCGCCGACCTTCGCCAACCCGTCGTCCCACAAGGTCCGCATGCCCTCCTCGATCGCCGCGCGCTCGAGCTCCTCCCGGCTCGCTTTCGAGGCCGCGAGCTGCTCGAGGTGCTCGCTCATCGCGAGCAGCTGGAAGATCCCGATCCGGCCCTTGTAGCCGGTCTGCCCGCACCTGGGGCAGCCGCGCTTACGGTAGAAGACCATCCCGTCGGCCTTCGCGGCGATGTCCGGCGAAACGCGCGCCTTGATCATGTCCTCGACCGAGGGCGTGTACATCTCGCAGCAGTGCGTGCAGAGCTTCCGCGCCAGGCGCTGAGCAAGAACCGCCGACACCGCCGAGCCGGTCAGGAAGGGCTCGACCCCCATCTCGTTCAGCCGCGTCAAAGCCCCGGGGGCGTCGTTCGTGTGCAGCGTCGAGAGCACGAGGTGGCCCGTCAGTGCGGCCTCGATCGAGATCTTCGCCGTCTCGGGGTCGCGGATCTCCCCGACCATCACGACGTCGGGATCGGAACGCAGGATCGACCGCAGGGCGGCTGCGAATGTCAGCCCGGCCCGCTGGTTGATCTGCACCTGGTTGACGCCGCCGAGGCGGTACTCGACCGGATCCTCGACCGTGATGATGTTGATCTCCGGGTTGTTGATCTCGGCGAGCGCCGCGTACAGCGTCGTCGACTTACCCGAGCCCGTGGGCCCGGTGACCAGGAGCGCGCCGGTCGGGCGGGCGATGATCTCTTCGAGGGTCGCGCGCATCTCGTCGGCGAGCCCGAGCTCCTCCAGGGTCGGCGCCTTCTTCGACTTGTCGAGGAGCCGCATCACGATCGACTCGCCTTCGACCGTCGGCAGCGTCGCGACGCGGATGTCGAGCATCCGTCCCGCGGCGGCCGCGTTCAGCGAGATGCGGCCGTCCTGCGGCTTGCGGCGCTCGGCAATGTCGAGCTTCGCCAGGACTTTGAGACGCGTCGTCACGCCGGGCGTCATCCGCTTCGGGATTCGCTGCACCTCGTGCAGGACGCCGTCGATGCGGAGCCGCACGACAAGCGCGTCCTCCTGCGGCTCGAAGTGAATGTCCGAGGCCCCGTCCTCGGCGGCCTGGAAGATGATCGAGTTGACGAGCCGCACGAGCGGAGCGTCCGAGATCCCGTCGTCGACCTCGAGGTCGTCGGCCTCCTCCTCTTCCGCGAGCGCTTCCTCCTCGAGCACGGCGCGCGCGCCGAACGCCTCGGAGGCGCGGGTGAGACGCTTGACCTCGGCGAGGATGTCCTCGCGGGCCGCGACGGCGAGCTCGACCTGATGCTTCGTGGCGAGCTTGAGCTCGTCGATCGCATGAAGGTTGCCCGGATCCGCGATCGCCACCCGGAGCAGGTTGTCCTCCAGCGCGTACGGGATCACGCCGAGCCGCTCGAGCACGTGCAGCGGAACGGACTTGGCCGCTTCCTCGTTGACGCCGCTCAATGCGAGGTCGACCAGTGGCAGCTGATGCCGTGAGGCGAGCATCCGCGCGATCCCCTCGCTGGTCGCGAAGCCCTCGTCGACAAGCGCCTGCGCGAGCGAGCCTGCAGGGCCTGCCCGGCCGCGAACGGTCGCGATCTTGTCCTCGGCCAGCAGCCCGGTGGCCGCCAGAAGGTCGGCTACGAGCTCGGCGTTGGCATTGACCCCGAACGGCGCCGGCGGAAGGCGAAGCCCGCCCGCGGGCGCAGGCGTCTCATCGCCGGCAGTGCCAGGCGTGCGCAGGTTGGGTGGCCGCTCGAGTTCCACGCGCGAATCCCTCGAACGAGGTATCGGCATGTGCCGCGTGTGGCTTGACCGCTAGAAGTGCCTAAAAGAGCTTGAAATAGGCGTCCAGCAGGCTTTCGCCCGCGAACAGCGCGATCACCGCTCCGATCGCAAGGAACGGCGCGAAGGGAATCCCCATCTTGCGCGCGGCGCCGCCGTGACGGGCCAGGAGGAAGAAGCTGGGAACGAGCGCCGCGAGCATCCCGAGCATCAGCGCAACGGCGACGGTCTTGCCGAGCGCGGCGCCCATCAGCAACGCGAGCTTGACGTCGCCCATGCCCATGCCCGCCGGGTAGGCGAGCGCGGCCGCGAACAGGAAGCCGGAGGCGCCCGAGGCGGCGACCGCCCATTCCGGACTCGGCTCGATCGCCGTCTGGGCGAGCAGCACGATCACGGTCGCGGGGATCACGACGCGGTTCGGGACGATCCGGTGCGAGAGGTCGGTGGCCGAAACGGTCACCAGCACGGCGCAGAGGAACCCCGCGACGGCCGCGCGGCCACTCAGCCCGAACTTCAGGACGCAGCCGGCGAGCAGCAGCGCCGTCACGAGCTCGACCGCCGGGTACGTCAGGGGGATCCGCACCCCGCACGAGCGGCAGCGGCCGCGCAGCATCGCATAGGAGACGAGGGGGATGTTGTCGTACCAGGCGAGCCGTGTGCCGCAGGTCATGCACGCCGAGGGCGGCCGCACGACGGAGCGGCGCAGGGGCACGCGGGCGGCGAGCACGTTCACGAAGCTGCCAAGCGCGAGCCCGGGCGCGAGCGTGAAGGCGGCAAGCGCGAGATCCACGGGGTCTCCTATCGGCCGGACAACCGGCTGACGTTAACCAGAAAAGCTTTGCGGCGGGTTCGGCTGGGCGTAGACGGCCGGGTTGGACGGCATACCGACGGGAACGGTGGTGATCGTCGGGAAGGCGTTCGTCGCCAGGTTGTTGCTGAGCAGGATCTGGCTCCCGACGATCGGTCCGTCGACCGTCACGTTGTTTCCGAGCTCGATCACGTTCGTCCCGAACAGGCCTCCCTGGAACGACCAGTTGTTGTTCACCTGAATGCTGTCGCCGGGGTTGACCTGCCCGCCGTTGCCGTTGGCGACGATCGTGAACATCTCGGAGTTGGGGTTCCAGGCGCTGAAATCGCAGCTTGATCCCGAGACGCCACCACACAGCGATCCGTTCAGGAGGAACGTCCCCGACAGGTAGAGGGTTCCCTGCCCGTTGTAGGTGTTGAGCGCGCCGTTGCCGATCTTCGCACTCCCGTCGATGAACACCGTTCCTTTGATGGTGAGCGACTTCGTAGTCGCGTTCCAGGAGAGCTCACCGCTCGGCTGCGTGTCCCACAGGACGGTTTGCCCGCTCGCGTGAGTGGTAGCGGTCGATCCGTTGACGCCGCGAGTCACGGTCCAGGTGGTCGTTTGGAAGCCGGAGGTCACGGTCATCAGCTCGTCGTCCACCCTGACCCGGAACGAGCTCGTCGGAAAGCCGCTTGCGCTGGCGACGGTCACCGTCGTCTGGGTCGCATTCATCGCTCCGGTGATCGTCGACTGCGCTCCCGGGCCGACGCGGCAGATGTACGAGCTGGCAGGCGTGAGATCGACGACCGTGCCGAGGCTGTTATCCCGGCTCGGATAGTTGTTGTCGAAGGTCGGAACAGTACCGCTCGACGTGCTGCAGGACTGCGAGGGACCCGGGATGGCGTTTTCGTACCAGCCCGCGAAATCGGCGGTGGGAGCAGGAACGACGGGCGCGTCGTGGTTGACGGCGATCGTCGTCCCGTCAGACAGCTTGCTGTAGATGTGGCGGGTGTCCTGGTTTCCGGTGCAGGTGACCCACGATCCGGTTCCGTAACGGCAGTTGCCCCCGACATACGTCTCCACTCGGGTGCTCATGTTCGTGTTCGCACCGACTGCCGCGTTGTTGGAGACGTCGAGGTCGCCGCGCACGATGACCGACGACTGGCTGAGGATGACGTTGGGACTGAGGCAGAGGTTGCCGGCGACGTACATGCGCGACGAGCCGCTGATGTTGTTGTTCAGCGTCTGATCGCACGTGCTGCCCGTGTGTCCGGCGTAGAGGTAGTTCCAGACCGGGTTGTTGAGTGGCTGGGTCAGCGTCGGAACGACCGTGACCTTGGCCGTGAGCGTTTTGGTCACGTTGCTCGCGTGCGGGCCGGTTGGGTTGCGCGTCGAGCCCGTCGCCGTCACCGTCCAGATCGCGTTGTTGCGATCGAGCGTGCCCGACCAGCCGGCGCTGCCGTTTTCGTACGTCTTCGTCGTGGACGGAAGGATGTCAGGGTCGAGCGCGTTGTTGGTCGGCTTGTTCAGGATCGCCATCGCGTCGTTCATGCCGGCCTCGGCGAGATCGAACGCGGACAGGCGCGAGCGGCTGTAGTGCGTGGTGCGCGAATTCGAGGCCGTGTAGTCGATCACCGTGATGAAGGTGATGCCCAGGACCGTCATGATCCCGAGCGCGAGCACAAGTGCAACGCCGCGCTCGGACCTCAGCAAATTGTTCAGCCGCATTCGCATAGGGCGCCCTACCTCAGGGTGTTCCTCATCACGATTTCGTCCTTGAGCTCGTACGCCTCGACACTCTTTCTAGGGTTGACATTCACGCGAAGGTCGACCGCGACCTTGCCGAGGCTCGAGCCCGTGATCGGCGCCGTGTAGTTGAAAGCCTGGTCGAACGTGAGGTAATCCGCCCACTTGACGCCGCCGGTGCAGGAGCTGCCGGGAACGCGGTACAGCGCGTAGCGACCGGTCGACACGATGCGCGTGCACCAGGTGATCGGCCCGCTTCCCGCCCTGCAGTACGTGGGCAGGGTCAGGGTCAGGGCCGTCGTCGCGCCGGCAGGCGCGGCCCCGTCGGCGCAGTGAACCTCGCGCCTGATCTTGTCGAGCGCGACGCGCCCCGTGACCTGGGCCTGGAAGCGGTGCTGCATAGAGATCTCCGCGTTCGAGGCGGAGACGAAGACCTGCATCAGGGCGCCGGTGACGACGCCGAGGATGATCAGGACCACGAGCATCTCGGTGACCGTGTAGCCGCGGTCACCAGCCAGCCGCCCCCGGAGCTCCTGGAGGCGCCTCATCGCGATCGTCGCTCGACCGTCCTCAGTGCGGCGCGAGCGACGGCCTCGCTTCCGTAGCCGACGCCCCAGAGGGCTTGAACCCGCCGATCGACCCCGATGAGCGTGCGCAAGGCCACGGCGCCGTGCCACCAGCCGAACGTGGCGCCGGTGACGACCCACGCGTGCTGGTAGACCCAGTGGCGGACGTTGCGGTTGGTCGGCGCCGGCCTCGTCCGGATCCACGCAGCCAGGCGATTCGCCCGTGCGCGCAGGGTGATCTCGTCCAAGGGCTCCCTCGGAGCTCCAGGCACTGCGAACGCCGCCGGCCTCGGGCCGGCCTTGACGCGCGGCTTCGGCTTCAACCGCGGCTTGGCCCTCGGCTTGATGCTCATGCGCTTGCGGGGCTTCGCGCGCGGCTTGGTCTTCTTCTTGGCGGGAGCGCTCGGCGCCGCTGCGACCCCGTCCGCAAAGCGGATCTCGGTGCCCGCGTAGGGAGACTCATCGGCGGCCTTACCGTGCTCGCCGTAGGCGCCCTTCGACAGCCGCAGCACGATCGTGGGAGCTCCTGTATCAACGACGCGGCTCCCGGGCGAGGGAGTCTGGACGGCGACGAGGTTGGAGGCGAAGCCGCGCACACCGCCCATCACACGCCAGGCGAAGCCGGCGTCCTCGAGGATGCCCTTGGCGAAGACGTAGGCCTGGCTCCGCACGTCCGGGACGACGAGGACGGCGGGCGGCGTCACCGCGGGCTTCGCCGGAGCAGCCGCAGTCAGCCGCCTCTCGGCAGCGAACGTCAGGGTCCCCGTCGCGAGGACGAAGACCGCCGTGACCACGACAAAGCGCGGCAAGAGCGCGGCAAGCCGAACCGCCATACCCCGACTTTCGGCAGAACTGCGCCTTTTCTTGAGCGGCTAGCGGCTGAAGCGAATCACGCCGGAGTCGGCGCGCGCATCGCGGAAAATGGGGCCCGAACCGTTCGAGTCAGGCGTTTCCGATCCCTCGCTGTCCTGCCAGCGGAAGGCCGTCCCGGCAAAGCTCTCGAACCACGGCATCTGCTGCGGATAGGCCGCCGCGGGCTGGAGCTGGAGGTGCAGGTGCGGCCCGGTCGCGTGGCCGGTCGAACCCACGAGGCCGACCTGGGTGCCGGCTTCGTAGAACGCACCGCGGCGAACGCCCGGATCGAGATACGCGAGGTGGCAGTACGTCCAAGTGAGGCCGTCCCCGGTCCGAACGGTCAGCCCGATTCCGCAGCGCCCGTCTGAGGACTGCCAGGCACTCTCGACCAGGGCGTCGGCCAGCGCGTACACGGGGGAGCCTGCAGGAGCCGCGATGTCGGCGGCGGGGTAGTCGTGGTGACGGTGCGAGACGGAGACGACCGACGGCCCGCCGCCGACCGGGAACACGTAATCGCCCTGCGCGATCGGCGCGGAGAGCATGTTCCCCGCGGGAGCGAAAGACGCGCGTGCTGCTCGGCGCTGCGCGGTCGCGAGCGAGGAACGAGCGTCGTCCAGCTGTTCGCGGAGCCGTTGCGCCCGGGCCTCGAGCTGGGCTCGCCGGGCGCCGACCAGGCCGGTTTGCTTCTCGAGCTCGAGCTGATCGGAGAGCAGCTTCGCTCGGTTCGCGCGGGCGAGGATCCGACGCTCGGTTCGCAGCAGCCGCCGCACGCGCTTCTTCATGGCCACGAGCGAGCGGCTCGCGGCCACGACGTCGCGCCGTGCCCGGTCGAGGCCCTGCTGCGCGCGGTCGAGCCGGAAGGTTCCGTCGACGCCGCCCTGGTCGAAGAGCTTCGCCAGCTGGAGAACCTCATCGACGTACCACTGCGCGTGGTTGTACGAAAAGATCGCCCGCGAGATGTCGGTCTGGCCGCCCGAGGCGGCGAGGTAGCGCGCCGCGGCAAAGACCGCGTCCTCCGGGCTCCAGGGATCGGCGAGGCCGTCGCCGTTTGCGTCCAGGCCCCAGCGCAGCCACGTCGATGGCAGGAATTGCATCCAGCCGATCGCGTTGGCCGAGCTCGGGCCCATGTTCCGCCCGAAGTTCGACTCGACCTTGTTGATGGCGGCGAGCACTTGCCAAGGGACGCCGTAGGCCGCGCCTGCGCGCTGCCAGAGCGCCTCGAGCTCAGGGAAGGAGAGCGCGCGAGGCTGCGCGGGCGGGCTCGCCCAGCCGACCGGAAGGGCCAGCGCGCCGCTCGCGTTGGGCGTCTGCGCGCCCGGGAGCGACGACGGCCCCGAGACGACGCGGAACGTGTCGGCGCCGGCCGTTCCCGCAGCGCTCGCCAGCGCGAGCGCCAGGCCGAGAAGGATCCGTTTCATCCCTCTGCGTTCGGGACGACCCGCAGCCCGGGCATTGGCTCGGCCTCGGGATCCGGCGCAGATTGCGGCCGTTCCTGCTCGTCCGTGATGCCCGCCGCCTGACGCTTGAGCGCATGCTCGAGCGCGACCATAAAGTCGTGGCGGACCGAGGCGGCGTTGGCCGCGACCTCGCGGTCGATCTCGCCGGAGAGCACGAGGTCGATCAGCGCCTGCGTGAAGGTCTGCATCTGGAAGAACGCGCCCTCGTCGATCGCGTCCGGCATCTCCTCGGACTTGTTGTCCCTGATCAGATCCGCGATGCGCGAGTTGTTGACCATCACCTCGACGGCCGCGACGCGACCGCCGTTGACACGCGGAAGGAGACGCTGGCTGACCACGCCGCGCAGAACGCCGGCGAAGATCGCGCGGATCTGATCCTGCTTGGCCGCCGGGAAGAACTCGATCATCCGGCCGACCGTCTCGGCGGCGTCGATCGTGTGCATGGTCGAGAAGACGAGGTGGCCGGATTCGGCCGCCTTCAGCGCGGTCTCGGCCGACTCGGCGTCCCGAAGCTCGCCGATCAGGATCACGTCCGGGTCCTGGCGCAGCACGCGCCGGATCGCCGTGAGATAGGACTCGGTGTCGAGGCCGACCTCACGTTGGTTGACGATGCAGTTCTGGTCCTCGTGGAGGATCTCGATCGGATCCTCGATCGTCACGATGTGCTGCTTGCGCGTGCGGTTGATGTGCCCGAGCACCGCCGCGAGCGTCGTTGTCTTTCCGGAACCCGTCGCGCCCGTAACGAGGACGAGGCCGCGCTGCTCCTCGGCCAGGCGCGCGACGCCGGGCGGAAGGCGCAGGTCGGCAAAGCTCGGCACCTGCTTTGGGATGACGCGGAAGGCGAACGAGATCGCGCCGCGCTGGCGGAAGGCATTCACGCGGAAGCGCGGGAGATCCTCGGCCGTGTAGGCCATGTCGAGCTCGCCCGTCTCGTGGAAGGCGGCGTTCCTCGCAGGCGCCAGCTCGGTGATGATCGCGAGCACCGTGTCGAGGTCGGCCTCGCGCAGCGGAGTTCCGCCCTCGAGAGGCTGGAGGTTGCCGTCGCGCCGGATGACCGGCGGCTGGCCGAGCTTGAGATGGAGGTCGCTCGCGCCCGTTTCGACGGCACGCCGCAGGGTGGCGTTCAGGTCCACGGGGCGGACATCGGCAACGGCGTACGGTGTCTTGAGGGCTGAGGCGCCGCTTGCGGTGCCGATCATCAGGGCGCACGGGCTTTTGCCCGCGCGCCCGTCTGAAATGACCGGTCGAGCGGAAGAGGCCTTGAAGCGACGGTTTAGGAGAGTCGGGAGAGCGCCTCGACCAGACGCAGCGGGGCTCTTACCGGCCCACGCGCGTCCGCAGGCTCGTGCACGTCGCCGCGGACGAAAGCCTCGAAGAAAGGCCACACGAGCGGCGCTCGCGCGATCGCGTAGGTGAGCCTCGGGAAGCGGTCGAACGCGACCTTGGCTTTCCACGAGGCGGCGAGCGTGCGCGCGAGCTCGGCGTCGAGTTCGCGTACGTAATCGGCGACGCGGTTCTCGAGCACGGCCTCTGCGGCGAGACGCGCGCTGACGAACGCCTCGTACATGCCGTCCCCGGACAGCGGATCGATCAGGCCCGCCGCGTCGCCCACGAGCAGCGCGCGGCCGCGGGCGAGCTTCGAGCCCGGCGCGCGCATCGGCAGCCGGTGGCCGCGCACGTCGGTGAGCTTCCCCTCGGCGATCCGGTACTCGGCGCAGAGCCGGCTCAAATGCCCGCGGAGGCGCGGCCCTTCGCGGTCCCAGCCGCCGACGCCGACATTGACGTGATCTCCCTTCGGGAAGATCCAGGCATAGCCGCCCGGGACGCTGCCGAGCTGAACGAGCGCCCGGCCCTCGAAGCCATCGCGACCCGGCGAGTTGCCTTCCAAGGCGACGCCATGGCCCCGGAGATCACCGAGACCCAGGGTCTTAGCCGTGATGCCGTTGGCGCCGTCGGCCCCGACAAGAAACGAGGCTCGGACGCCGTTGACGCGCATCCCCTCGTCCTCGAGGGAGACCTCGGTCACCTTCTGGCAGTCGCGGAAGTCGGCCCCGGCCTCCGCTGCCTGCTCGGCGAGAAAGGCGTCAAGACGTCGCCGCTGCGTCATCAAGACGAGCGGCTTGGAGCTCCTGCGCTCGACGCGGCGGCGGTAGTCGAGCCCGAGCTCGAACGTATCGACCGAGTCCTCGACCACCGGGCCGGGGTCGACGGGAAGCTCTCGAACCGCGCGAATCGTCAGGCCGCCGCCGCAGGGTTTGTCACGCGGAAAGCGCGCCCGATCGAGCAGCAGCGTCTTTGCACCCGCGCGCGCGAGAAGATAAGCAGTGACCGACCCCGCGGGCCCCGCGCCGACGACGATGGCGTCGAAACGCTCCATTTGAGCGATCCTAACCCTGGCTACAATGCCCCTCCCGCGGGGGTGTGCCCGAGCGGCCAAAGGGAGCGGTCTGTAAAACCGCCGGCTCAGCCTACGGAGGTTCGAATCCTCCCGCCCCCACCTCACCCAAATGACGTCCTCAGAGCGGAGGCGGCGGCGCATCCGCAGGACGCGCCGCCGCTGCGTTCTCAGCCGGCCGTGATGGAACCGAAGAGCCCGTGCGTCTCCTCGTCCGGTCCGGCCGTGAAGAAGAGGGTGCTCGTCGGCCCGGCGGTTGCGCCGTTGCCGAACTCGAGCGCCCAGAGGCCGTCAATCGTCACTCGCCTTCCGTCGGGTCCGCGAAGCTCGCCGCGGTGCTCGAACCTACCGTTCCCAAGCTCCTGATAGGCGTTGATCTGGCCGTCGCCGAAGTTGCCGACGAGGAGTTCGCCGCCAAATCGGCCGAAGCTCGCCGGAGCGAGCGCGAGCCCCCAGGGGGCGTTCAGCTGGCCGTGCTGCGCGACCCGCGCGAGCATGTTGCCGGCCGTGTCGAAGACATCGACGAAGCCGAGCCCCTGGCCGGCGACCTCGTCCTCAGCCTCCTCGTCTTGCTTCGCGTAGGTCACGAAAATCCGCGAGCTGATCGTCTGGATCCCGAAGGGCGCGTACCCAGCGGGCAGACGCGGATCGGTGAACGCCCCAGGTTCGCCGACGAGGTTCCAGGCGCCGTCGACGACGTCGATCCGTGCGTTGTGGAAGTCGGTCGCGTACAGCCGAGGCCCGTCCGCCGTCTGGGCGATGGCGAGGCCTTTGTAGCTCGCTTTGGCGCCCGACCTGTCGACGCCGACCTGCGCAACGGTCGGCGAGGCCGCCGGATTCCAGCCGCGGATCTTCCCGTCCTCGCTCGCGAAGATGAACCTGGCCGGTCCGGAAGACGTCCCGGTACCGACGGTGAAGCCGCTCGTGGTGTTGGCAACGGCACCGGTCGGACCGCCGTCGACCTGAACAACGAGCGGCACGATCGCTCCCGTGTTGCCGTTGTAAAGGGTCGACTTGTCTGTCTCGTTGTCGGCAACCCACCAAGGCGAGGTCGCGGTCGACGTCAGCCCCCACGCGTTGACCAGGTTGGGATCGGTCGTGGGCGCTGCATCCGGCACATCGGAAACAAGAGGGTGCACGGAATAAGCGTTGTCCACCGCAGCGGAGCCCGGGATAGCCGCGACGAGAACGGTCGCGGCGAGGATCGCGAGCCCGACCGAGTGTCGTCTTAGAGTCGGTCCTCTCATCTGCGTCCCCCCTTTCTCCCCGTCCGTCACGAAAGACAGTTCGGGTCCTGGGCGGAAACGGATTTCCGGCCGTCGGGCGGGCCGGAGAGGCGGGCTAGAAGCAGGCTAAGATGGGGCCTTCTCGCCCTCTTAGCTCAGTTGGTAGAGCACCTCCATGGTAAGGAGGCGCGACCAGGCGTCACCGTTGGTCAGGAAGCGTCAGCCTGGCGCGATTGAGCGCTTCGCACGACCCTTTCGAGCACGCTTGGGCAGGGTTTCCTGCCCATAAACTGCCCGCACCGGCGGCCCAATTAGGCTGGACGGGCGGCGCTCGGCGCATCGCTTGCTCGGGTACGGCGACGAACAACAGGCACTCGAAACCGAGCGCCATTGGCCTACGTGCGGCGATGTCACCGGCGATGGCATCGGACCAGGTCGATGATCTCCGTGCCGCCGCGATG
>JBIOYJ010000192.1:0-15338 GCA_044870105.1 Gaiellaceae bacterium
GTGTTGAAGATGCGTGCGATCGCGGTGTCCACGCCCTGCTGCCGGTGGTACGCCATCGTCATCGCCTCGGCGTAGCGCTTGGCCTCGTCGTAGACGCCCCGCGGACCGATCGGGTTGACGTTCCCCCAGTACGTCTCCGGCTGAGGGTGCACCTGCGGGTCGCCGTACACCTCGCTGGTGGAGAACAGAACCAGCCGCGCGCGCTTGAATTTGGCGAGGCCGAGCGCGTTGTGCGTCCCGTAGCTCCCCACCTTGAGCGTATGCAGCGGCAGCCGCATGTAGTCGATCGGGCTGGCCGGGCTCGCGGCGTGGAAGACGAGATCGACAGGCTCGTCGATCTCGATGAACTCGGTGACGTCGTGATTGACGAAGGTGAAGGCCGGGTCGCGGACGTGCTCGATGTTTTGCAGGGAGCCCGTGTCGAGGTTGTCGAGACAGATGACACGATGCCCCTCTTGGAGCAAGTAGTCACAAAGATGGGAGCCGAGAAACCCGGCTCCCCCGGTTACGACCGCGGTGGCCATTCGAGTCGATGCTACCCGGCCTTCCGGCGGGCGAACCTCATTCTTACGAACTTCTAACGTCCCAGGATGCAGGGGTTTTTCGCTACTTCAGATCTTTGTTCGACTCCATATCGAACCACATCGCAAACAACGTGAATTGCGAGCCGAAGATCAGCAGCAGCGCCACGAGCACCACGCTCCCGACGGTGACCTCGTTGCCGAGGATACGAAGCACGGTCTCGGCGATTCCGAGCGCGAGGCCGGCGATCGACATCAGAAAGCCGAGCATGTAGAAGAAGACGAGCGGGTGGAAGTCGCGGATCACGTACTTCTCGCGCATCCGCCAGAAGAACCCTTTGATCAGCAGCCACGAGATCGTCGGCACCACCTTGCGCACGCGAATCCCCGAGCGCTCGCCGACTCCGTAGATCGGGCGCGAGGGGAAGTCCCGCACGCGCGCGTTCCAGACGTTGAGATGAACGAGCATGTCATTCGGGAAGCCGTAGCGGCGGTAGATCCGGTCGAGGTCCAGGAGCTCGAGCGTCTCGCGGTTGACCGCCGTGAAGCCCGACTGCGAGTCGGCCACGTGCCAGTAGCCGGAGGCGATCTTCGTCAGGAGCGAGAGGACCGCGTTGCCGAGATAGCGGTAGCGCGGAATCAGCTGCCAGGCCTGCCCGGTGAAGAGTCGGTTTGCCTTCGCATAGTCGACGTCGCCGTTTGCCACGGGCCGGACGAGCCCCTCGAGATCCTGTGGATCCATCTGGTTGTCGGCAGCCATCACGGCCGTGACGTCGATCTTCTCGTCGAGGGCCCGCTTGTAGCCCGTCACGATCGCGGCGCCGACCCCTTCGTTGCGCTCGTGCTCGATCACCTCTACCCGTGGGTCGCCGGAGGCACGGGCACGCTCGACCGTGGCGTCCTTCGAGCGGTCGTCGACGACGTAGATGCGGTCGACGAACGCGGGCACGCCCCGAATCGTCTCAGGGAGCAGCTGCTCCTCGTTGTAGGCGGGGACGACGACGGCCACCCGCTTGCCTTCGAGCATGGTGTGGGGTTAGGCGGGGCGGCGGAAAATCCTGGCCGCCGGGTCCCACAGCAACGCCGCGATCAGGCCGAGCAGCAGCCCGATCAGACCGCCGACGATCACGGAGTTGCGGCGGCTGCGCGCCGTGGTCTTCACCGGCGTGGCCTGGGTCAGGACCTGTCCGCGCTCGACCGTCTGGGCGACGCTCAGCAGCTGCTGCGACTGCGTCTGCTGCTCGACGACCTGGCTGCGCTGGAGCGTCTGCGCGTTGAGCTGGCTCGCGATGATCAGGCGGTCTACGGTCGAGAGTCCCCGCGAGCTCGCACCCGCGCGCAGGCTCGTGATCGTCTGGTCGATCGTTCGGAGGGCTTCCGTCTCGGCCGCAAGCTGCCGCTTGTAGGTGGAGATCTTCGTCGCGACGTAGCCGGACGTCCGCTCGACGACGACCTTCGCGAGCGTGTTCGCCGCCCGCCGGATCCTTCGCGGCGCGCTTCCGGTGACCGTGATCCGCACGAGCGGCGTCTGCCCGAGCCGGGCAATCGACCCCGCCACCGGTTGGGAGGTGATGTGTCCGCGGAGCTCACCGGGTCGCATCCCGGCGCTCGCCGCGGCCTGTCGAATTACGTCCTCTGAGGTGACGATCGTCCGTACGGTCGAGGGGTTCGTGCTCTGGCTCTGCAACTGGATACTCCCCGCCGGCGAAAGCGGTTGGCCCAGGTAGACGACGGCCCGGGCGCGATACACGTCGCTCCCACCGAGGGCGATCAGGTAGCCGATGATGATCCCCGCGACCAGGCCTGCCAGAGGCAGCCACCAGCGCGCGACGATCGCGCTCCAGTAACGCGCGAGATCGACCTCGTCCTCGTCGCGCTCGAAGTCGGGATCGGGCGGCATGCGCTCGCGGGGGCGAACCTGCGTCTCAGCCATCGGCCGCCGACTTTACCCGTTTGAACACTTGGACCATCCCGAACACGCGTGAGTAGCCGACCAGGTAGACGCGCCGCTTGTCGGCCACCACGGCCGCGTAGGCCCCACGGCGGAACGTCCAGAGATGCCTGCCGGTGCGCGCGTCGAGCGCGTACGTCCGGCCTTTCAGCGTCGAGAAGTAGACGACGCCGTTCACGACCGTGGCGCCTCCGGAGATGGGCCCCTTCACCTTGAACTTCCAGCGGACGTCGCCCGTCGCCGCGTCGAGCGCGTAGAAGCGCTGGTCGTACGAGCCGATCAGGACGAGCCGGTGGAAGAGGGCGGGCGAGCCGTACACGTAGCCGCCGGTCCCATGCGACCAGCGGAGCTTCCCGCTGCGGGCGCCGAAGGAGTAGACCTTGCGGTCGGTCGAGCCCACGTAGACCCGCCCGTAGGCGACGGCAGGGGTCGAATAGATGCGGCCGCGGGAGCCGAGGCGCTTCTGAACGGCCGCCCGCCAGATCTTCTGGCCGGTACGGGCGTTGATCGCGTAGAGATGGTGGTCGTACGAGCCGACGTACAACCGGTTGCCCAGGAGAGCAGCGCCGCCCTTGATCTTGCCGCCCGTCTTGTAGCTCCAGCGCAGCCGCCCGGTCCGGGCGCTGAACGCGTAGACGCGGCCGTTCCAGTCGCCCACGTAGACGACGCCGTTCGCCACGAGCGGGGAGGTCTCCGACGGACCGATCCGCTGCCGCCAGACCACCTTGCCCGAGAGTGCCTCGAGCGCGACCACCTGGCCGTCGAGGCCATGACGACTCGCGTTGCAGGGGGGCTTGTTCATGAAGGTCATGTAGACGATGTGCTCCGCCACCGCCGGCGAGGCGGCCGTGCAGCGCTTCGCCCGGTAGGCCCACTTCACCCGCACGCGCCGCGTGTCGAGTGCGTAGAGGACGCCCTTGCCGTTGGCGAAGTACAACTGCCGGTACGCGACCGCCGGCGGAAACTCGATCAGCGCGCCGGCCTTGAAGATCCAGTGCGGACGGAGCGGCGGGCGCAGACGCCGCCACGGCGAGACGTGCTGGCGCAGCTGGTCGTAGCCGTACATCGGCCACTGGATTCCGAGCTCGCGCGGCTTCTGCGGCTCCTCCTGCGTGGTCACGAACTCGACGGTCGAGGATCCGCGGATGTTGCGCGCCTGATGCTTGCGGTAGAGGACGAAGGCGAGCCCCGCCGCGCCGACCAGGAGAACGAGCGCCGCGGCTCCGGCCAGGGCCTTCTTCACCGGTGACGCGGCTCGACAGCGTAGAGCCGCGAGAATCCGTGCAGCAGCAGGCGGCCCCCGTTGCCCGAGACCGGGACGAAGGCGCCGTCAGGGAAGCGCATCAGCAGACGGCCGCGTCGCGCCGAGAGCGCGTAGACGCGGTGATACCGGTTGGCGAAGTAGACGACCCGGTCGACGAGGACTGGAGCCCCGGCGATCGGCGCACCGCTCGCGAAGCTCCAGAGCACCGAGCCCCGGGCGGCGGAGACGCAGTACAGGCGTCCGGTGTAGGAGCCGAAGTAGACGCGGCCGGCCCAGACCGCGGGCGAGGCGTAGACGTAGGCGCCGGTGCCGATCGACCAGAGCCGAGCCCCGCTTCGCGAGAACGCGGTGAGCGATCCTCCGGAGGAGGACGAGACGAAGATCCGTCCCGCCGCCACAGCGGGCGTGCCGTAGATCCGCCCGTTCACGTGACCGACCCAACGGGTGCGCCCGGTCCGGGTCGAGAGCGCGAACACCCGACCACCGTAGTCGCCGACATACGCCGTCGCGCCGGAGAGGGCGACGCTCGAGGTGATCTTGTAGCCCGTGCGGACCAGCCAGCGCACGCGGCGATGCCGCAGGTCGAGCGCATAGACGTGTCCGTTCCAGGCGCCGAAGTAGTCGACGCCGTCACGAACGACCGGCGACGACTCGATCGGCGCGCCGGCGTTGAACCGCCACCGAACCCGCCCGTTGTGTCGGTCGAGCACGTAGACGTGGCCGTGCATGCCGTGCACGACGAGCTCGTCGCGCAGAGCGGCAGGCGAGGCGGCCATCTTGCCGTCCGTGTTCGCGCGCCAGATCCGCGCGCCGTTCCGCATCGAGAAGGCGCGTACCGTACCACGGTAGTTACCTACGAAGGCAACGCCGTCGGAGACGACGGCGGGAAACTCCATGAAGGAACCGACGCCTCGGCTCCAGACGACCCTGAACGGCGGCCGGAGATGAATCCGCGATTGCGTCTGCGTGCGGGCGGGCGTCGCCCCGTACATCGTCCACTGCAGCGACGGCTGATAGATCCGCACCGTGCGCTTCGGGTGACCTCTGAACTGAAGCCGAACCGACTCGGACGAGTAGCGCCTCGCCTTGATCTGGACGACGAAGGCGGCTCGGCGCCGCAGCGGGATCTTGGCGACGCCGCGCCTGTCGGTGCGGTCGTGGAAGCGGCCGATCCGGACGAGCGCACCGCGGACCCGGCGGCCGCGGTCGCCGTCGACAACCGCCACGTGCACCCACGTGCTCTGCCGTGTCTCCGGCTGGGGCCGCATCACCCTGAGCGCCGTCTCACGCGCGGAGCAGCCTGCGAGCACGCCGGCGGCGGCCGCGAGCAGCGCAAGCAAAAGCAGGGTGAGACGTACCCGGCCCATTCGTTCGAGGCTAACGACGACTTCGGAAGTCGCTTGTTAGCGGGTTCCCTCCGCTTTCTCCCAGGTCAACGAAGCTCCTTCGCGAAGGTAGCCCAGAAGCGACGTAACCGTGGCCGAGGTCATGAGCAGGTAGTAGTGCGCGAGCGAGGCGCCGGGAATGGGCGCCCGTAGCCGGCCGGCGGCTGCAAGGGCCAGCCACGCAAGCTGGGCGCCGAGGGCAACCTGATAGACGAGGCCCTCGCCGAGCAGGGCGATGTTCGTCGCGAGCAGGACGACGTGCAGGACGCCGGTCGCGTACCGCAGGACGCGATGCGAGACGAGCTCGACCAGGTAGATCGGCGGGACGCCGCGGAGCCCGGCGCCTGCAAAGAGATAGCGCCACGACCACGGCAGCATCCGCACCTTGCGGCGGTACTCGTCCGCCGACTCCGGCGTCGGCTTCTCGAAGGCGAGGGCCTCTGGCTCGTAGACGGCCCGCCTTCCCCGACGCACGGCGAGCGGCGGAAAGCTGAGGTCGTGCCCGAACGGCGCCTCCGCGTAATCGGCGCGCCTGATCGCGTAGATCGCGCCGTTGCCGCCCGTGATCGAGCCGAGCAGCGATTCGCTTTCGCGCAGCCAGAGCTCGTAGCGCCAGTAGGCGCCCTCCCGGTTCGTGCCGTCCGGCCGCTGGAGCCGCAGCTGACCGCAGACGTAGGCGACGTCATCGTCGGCAAAGTTCCTGATCAGCTTCGCGAGCGCATCGCTCGCCCACACGCAGTTGGCATCTGAGAACGCAACGATCTCGCTATCGACCGTCGCGACCGTCCGGTTGAGGTTGGGCAGCTTGCCGCCCCGCTCGTACCGGAGGAGCCGCACGCGCGGCTCCCGCGCGGCGAGGCGCTCGACGAGCTCCGCCGTCCGGTCGTCGGAGGCATCGTCGGCGACCACGATCTCGAGCCGTCCGGCGGGGTAGTCGAGCTCGAGCAGGTTGCCGAGTCGGCGTTCGATCACCGCCTCCTCGTTGTAGGCCGGGACGATCAGCGTCACGCTCGGCGTGATGTCGGCCTTCCGCACGCGGCGCGGGCGCAGCCGCGCGAGCGCGGCCGCGGCCGCGGGATAGCCGACGTGCGTCCAGGCAAGCGCGCCGAGGCTTGCCCAGAAGAGAGCCTTGACGACGATCATCGCCGCCCACGATACGCGGGGAAGAACCCGGCCAGCGAGACATCGGCCTGGTGCGTCAGCGCGCGATACGTCTCGGAATCGTGCACGGCCTTCCCGACCGCGAACTCACGCGCTCCCTCGGGATCGAACCGTCGCTTGAACTCGAGCAGCGAGTCCTCCGCGCCCCCGACGCCGCCGCCGAGGTGGAAGAGCTCGCACCCGCGCTCGCGGCCCCAGCGCGCCGCCTCGTAGAGAACGAGGTTGCTCGCCCCCACACGCCGGCCCTCGTCGCTCGAGGCGCCCAGGTGATAGTGCAGCCACGGACGCGAGGAGAAGCACAGGACGCTCGCCGCAAGCTCTCCCGCGAGACGCGCGTCGACCCGGACGACGAGCGCCCGCAGAGCCTCCCAGTACTCCGACGAGAAGCGGTAGAACGCAGTCGCGCCCCGCCGGTCCATCGTCCGCTCGTACAGAGCGACGAACTCGTCCAGGTCGTCCGCGGACTCCGTTACGGAGAGTTCCACTCCCGCACGCTGCGCCTTGCGGACGACGCGGCGGTGATGCGAGTGCATGCGCTCGAAGAGGTCGTCGCCGAGGCGCCAGGCGATCGTCTCACCCAGCCGCTCGACGTGGAACCCCGAATAGCGGTGGTTCTCGTACAGCGGGTGAAAGCGGACGAACGTCGAGACGATCCCCTGCTCGGCGCACCACGCCTCGTAGCCGGCGTGGAACTCGGTCGCCGCGTGCAGATCGCGGGCCACCGGGCCCCCGTAGCCGTACGGCGTTGTCGCGTCGGCGCGGTCCTCGAACTCGCGCACGATGCAGGCGAAGGCGGCGCCCTCGGCGTGCAGGAAGACGGTGCGGCCCGGGTCGAGCAGCGCGGCCGATTCGACGTACTCGCGCCGGAGGTAGACGTCACTGAAGCCCAGCTGCTCGAGCAGCTCGTTCCAGGCGCCCGCCTCGACCTCGACGGTCAGGACTGGCGTGTCCGGGCGCGCTCGATGTTCATCGCGTCCTCGACCGGCTCCTCTTCGCCTCGGAAGAGCTGCGCCGCGGTACCCGCGAGGATCTTCAGGTCGAGCCAGAGCGACCAGTTCTCGACGTACCAGGCGTCCTGCTCGAACCGCTGCGGCCACGGGATGCCCTCGCGGCCGTGAATCTGCGACCAGCCAGTGACTCCGGGCAGGACGGAGAGGCGCCGGCGGTCGCTCTCGGTGTAGTTCGAGACCTGCTCGACGAGATCGGGGCGCGGACCGACGAGGCTCATCTCGCCGCGGAGCACGTTGACCAGCTGCGGCAGCTCGTCGAGGCTCGTGCGCCGGAGGAATCGTCCGCTGCGCGTGACTCGCGGATCGTCGGCGAGCAGCCCCCACGGATCTTCCAACCCGAGCTCACGCCCGACCTCGACCGCGTTCCGTACCATCGTCCGGAACTTGAGCATCCGGAAGGGCGCGGCGTCCTTGCCCGCCCGCTCCTGGGAGATGAAAACCGGCCGGCCGTCGTCGACGAGGATCCAGAGCGCGATCGCGGCGAGCAGCGGGAAGAAGACGATCAGGAGGATCCCGGCGGCGACCCGGTCGACGATCCACTTGAGCCCGCGGGTCACGTGCGCGCGATCTCCTCGTACAGACGCTCGTGCGCTGCGGCCGAGGCCTCCCACGTCAGCGCCTCGGCCGCGGCTCTCGCTCCGTGGTACGCACGCTCGAGCGCGCCGCGATCGGAGAGCAGGCGCGCGCACGCGGCGGCCAGCTCGTCCACGTCTCCGGGCCGGACCACGAGCCCCGCGTCGTATTCGCGCACGATCTCTCCCAGTGAGCCCACGTCGGTCGTCACCACCGGCCGACGGTATCCGATTGCGGTGGCGAGGACTCCGGACGAGTCGAGTTGCCGGTAGGGGAGCACGACCGCCGTCGCCTCGCTCATGAGTCGAGCCACCTCGCCCTCCGGCCGGAAACCGAGCCGCCAGTCGACGCGGCCGTCGACTCCGACCTCCTCGGCGAGCCTCCGCACCGGCTCGATCGAGTCGAGCGGATCGCCCGCGACCACGAGCTGCGCGTCAGGGATTTGCGCAAGGGCGCGTACGAGTCCGTCGAGGCCCTTGTAGTCACGGATCAGACCGAAGAACAGGAGCGTCCGGCCTTCGGGCGGGCCCGGGTCGACCGCGTCGAAGACAGGATGGCCGATCCGGCGCAGCTTCTCGGCGGCGACGCCGAGGTCGGCGAGCCTCCTCTCGCCTCGCCCGGAATGCACGACGACGCGGTCGAACAGGTTCAACGTGTCCGCCCAGCGAGGCAGCGCTCTCGGTCGGCGGGGGACGACGTCGTGTGCGGTGAAGGCGGTGGCGTGCGAGCGGGAGAGGCGGCGGACCCAGTAACGGTCGAGCTCCGGCCGCGGCAGCCACTGCACGTGGACGACGTCCGGCTGTGTGTCGTCGATGTGGCCGAGCATCCGGCCCACGCTCGGCATGTAGCCGAGCGCCTTGAGCGCTCGGCTGAGTCGCGACCTCGGTGCGGCGCGAAGGCGTCCCGCCTGCGGCGCGAAGAGCTCGTTGCGCTCGTAGCCGTTCGGCTCGGGAGCGTTCCCGTGCAGAAACGGGCCGACGATGAGCTCGACCGCGTGCCCGCGCGCGGCGAGGGCCTTCGCAAGCTCGTGATCGTAGGGCGGCGTGTAGCTGAGCGGGTCGATCAAGGTCACGTTCATCAGCGCACGCGTGAGCGCAGATACGCGAGGCTGGCGAGCGCCGGCATGGGGTCGTCGGCGGCGAAGACGGCGCGGGCCTTGTTCCCGCGCAGGTACTGGCGCAGAAACTGGCGCGGCCCGAGCTCGCGGCGACGCGCCATCTGCATCGAGACCCAGACGTCCTTCGCGAGGTAGACCCAGGACGCGCCGCCGTCCAGGGTTTGGCCTTCGGCGACTTCCCGGCCGCAGAGGTCGTCGAAGGCGATCCGCGCGATGTCGAGCTCGCGCCGCATCGCGATCCCGGCCCAGATCGGCGGCCGGGTATTTACCTCCAGCAGCTTGAGCAGTCCGTCGCGGGGATCACGCGCGAACTCGACGTGGGCGAAGCCGCGGTAGCCGACGTGGCCCAGCAGACGATGACCCTGCTCGAGCACGTCCGGTTCCACGATCGCCTCGAAGACCGCGCTCGTGCCGAAGCGAAGCGGGCCCTGGCGCACCTTGCGCCCGGTGACGTTCGCGAGCGGCTTCCCCGCACGGCCGATGTACGTGAGTAGCGAGTAGACGTGCTCGTGCGAGTCGGGGATCAACTCCTGGACAATGGTGTCGAAGCCCCGTTCGTGCGCCCGCCGCCACGCGGCCACCGCCGCATCGACGTCACGCGCCACCACGGCCTTCTCGCCGAACGCGAGCGCGAATTCCTGGCCTTCCGCCGGCTTGACGAGAAACGGCGCCTTCATGCCCGCGGAGCGCACGGCCTCTTCGCTGTGCGCGTGCACCGTGACCGGAGCGGCGACCCCGGCTTGCGCGGCCTCCAGAGGAAGCCGCTCCTTCCTGCGCAGCCGCCGCACGATCTCGGGGTCGTCGGGCAGCGGTACGTCGGCGAGCTCTCGCACCTCGTCCCAGTTGCGCAGGCAGAAGGCGACGTTCTCGTCGCGCTCGAGGAAGAGCACCGGTCTCTCACCGCCCTCGAGCGCGGCGAGGACCTCCCCGTCGTCCCGCGCCACCAGGCCCCTTTCGAGATACCTGGAGCGCAGCGCGAACTCGCGCTCGCTCAGCGCGACGCCGTGCACCGGCACGCCCGCGCGCCCGAGCGAACGCACGAGCGCCAGGCCCGCGTGGAGCAGGCCGAAGACGACGGCGGGCCTCATGCGGCGAGCGCCTCTTCGTACGCCTCGAGGGTGAGCTCGGTCACGCGGTCCCAGGAGAAATGCTCGCGGATCCGCTCCCGCGCGTTCGCTCCCATTCGTTCTCTGAGGGAGCGATTACCGAGGAGGCGCTTCAGCGCTGCGCGGAGCGCTTCGACGTCGCGGGGCGGGACAATCAGCCCCGTCTCCTCGTGCACGACGAGGTCGAGAAGCCCTCCGACGCCGCTCGCCACGACGGGACGGCCGTGCGCCATTGCCTCGGCGCACACGACGCCGAAGCCTTCGCGACGTGAGGGGACGGCGACCACGGCCGCGCGGTCGTAGAGCGGTCCGAGCTCGGCGTGCGGCACGAAGCCCCGGGCCTGCGGCACTCGGTCGCGGAGCGGCCCGTCGCCGACGACCGTCAGCTTCATGCCGTTCGCCGCGTCCAGGAGCTCGAGGATCCCCTTCTCCGGCGACAAGCGGCCCGCGTACAGGACCTCGGGCGGGTCCGCGGCATCCCGGGTGTCGGGCGGCAACTCGACGCCGCTCGGAATCACGCGCACTTCTCGCGCGCCGAGGTCGCGCGCGGCCTCGCCGAGCGCGTTCGACGCTGCGATCACGAGTCGCGCCCGCCGGAGCACGGGGCGGGCCACGCGCGGGAGCCGCCTGGCGAGCTCGACGTCCGTTCCCCAGACCTGGAGGACGAACGGCTTGCCGCATCTGAGCGCCACGGCGCCGGAGGGGAGCCAATGGGCGTGCACGAGGTCGGCGTCGCGGGCGGCCCGCTTGGCCGCCCGGCTGAAGTTCGCGAGCATCGCGGGGAGCAGCAGCACGCGCGCCGGGTTGGCGCGCAGGTTTCCGACTACGCCGGCTCCGTACGCAATGCCGAAGTGGCGAAAGTCGCTCGGCGAGACGACGTCGACATCGACGCCGGACGCCCGGACGCGGTCGACGGCATCCGCAACGAACCGGCCGGCGGCGTCTTCTTCGAACCGCGGGTACGACGTCGTCAATACGGCGACCTTCATAGGCGTCGCGCAAATACCGTCGGCACCGCGACCGCGAAGATCACGAAGGCGAAGAAGTAGGCGAACGACATCGTCAGGTAGAAGGCATTGGCGGCGATCGTCGCGGCGAGCGCGGCCGTCATGCCCCATCCGAGGGGCCGCACGCGGCGCGCGAGCGGATCGCGCATCGCCACGAGCGTGCGTCCGAGCCGGCGTGCCGCGCCGAGTCGGCGGAACACGTACCAGAGGAAGACGGCGAAGACGGCGGCGCCGACCACGCCGCCTTCGACGAGCAAGGCGACGAAGTACGAGTGCGGCCCCCAGTTCGTCTTGCCGGTCACGAATTCGTAATAGACGGAGAAATTGTTGTAGCCGAGCCCGAACAGCGGATGTTGATGCAGAACGTCCGGTATGAAGTCGTAGACGCCGAAGTGCGCCGACGTGCCTTTCCCGCTCCGCTCGAGCCGTGTGCGTAGGACGACGCCGAAGAAGTGGCGGCGTTCCCAGACGACGTAGGCCACGGGCAGCAGCACGATCGCGGTCGGGACGATCAGCGCGCGCGAGATCAACATGCGGCGGTACGGAAGGAGCAAGATCAGGAGGCCGACGATCAGTCCGAGCATCCCGCTCCGGGAGAGGGTGGCCAGCTCGACGACGAGCAGGAACGGGATCAGCAGCGCCAGAACCGGCCGCCAGCGGTGTCCCCGCTCCAGCCGCAGGTAGAGCGGCGTGAGCACGAGCAGCGGGACCAGCAACATGATCCCGAGATGGTTCGGATCGGTGGTCAAGGCGTTGGGCCGGTACACGAACGACCCGTTCACGGCGCCGTAGAGATTGATCGCCTTCGCGCCCGCCCCACCCGTCAGCGGCGTCACGACGGCGGCGTCGAGGTTGTGGCCCGCCTCGGCGGCGACCAGCTGCAGGATCCCGTAGGCCGCGTTGAAGGCGATGCCCGCCGTGAACCAGCCGAGCGAGCGCCAGAAGAACCGGCGCGAATGCCGCGACAAATAGATGACTCCGACGATCAGGAAGAGGAAGTGGATGATGAACTTGACGATCCCCTTGCTGAACTGGTCGAGCGCCTGCCGCGTCTCGAGGTTGAAGAAGCCGATCAGGTAGACGAGCAGGAAGACGCCGAGAAATGCGGTCAGCGCGGCGGCCGCCGCCGGGATCCTTCGCTCTCCCTCCGCGAGCCAGCAGAGGACGAACGAGACGAGGAACGCCGCGGCGGTCAGATCCGCGAGGTAGACCGTTCCCGCCACGTTCCAGTGCACGTTCTCGAACGTCGCGCAGAAGAGCGCCGTGAAGAACAGGACCCGGGTGACCTGCCTCATCCGAGGCTCCAAAGCAGCTCGGCGAGCTCCTCGGACCGGCGGCGGCGGGAGAGGCGGTCGCGCTGCTCGTCGGTCAGCACGCTCCCGTCCAGCTTTCCGGCCCGCCAGCGTGCGTGCAGACCGTCGAGTGCCTCGCGAAGGCCGCGCACGTCGTCCGGCGGAACCACGACGCCCGCCCCCGTCTCCCGTATCAGGCGGGCGGCGGCCCCGTCGGGCGGTACCGCGGCGAGGATCGGGCGCTCGGCCGCGAGGTACTCGAACGCCTTTCCGGGCAGCACCTTCGGCCCGCGTTCGCCCGCCTGCGGAAGCAGGAGCAGGAGCGCCTCGGAGTCCCGCTGGAGCCGCAGCGCCTCGCGTCTCGGGCGGTAGCCGAGCAGCTGCAGGCGGTCGCCGAGCCCAAGACCCTGCGCCCATTCGCGATCGCTGCTCCGAAAGTCGCCGACGAAGCGAGCTTCGATGTCAGCGTCGGCCTGCGCGAGCGCGGTGAGAAACGGCCGGGGATCTCGCTGACCGAGGAAGCTCCCTGTGTGCGTGATGCGGAAGCGTTCGGCGGGCCGATACTCGAGCCCCGCGAAGTCGTCGAAGTCGCAGCCGTTGGTGATTACCTGCACGCGACCGCGGGGCTCATACGTTCGGATCTCGTCTGCGGCTCCTTCCGAAGCCGTCACGACCGCGTCGGCTTTGCCTGCCACCAGCTTTGCAACGACCGTCTGCACCCGTTCCTTCGCGCGGGCGGAGAGCCGATCCGTATTGCGGTCGGCGAACTCGACGATCGGGTCGCGCAGGTCGGCCACCCACCGAGCGCCGGTCGCCGCCCTGACGGCGGCACCGACCAGGTGCACCGAGTTCGGCGGCGAGGTGGTCAGGACGGCATCGATCCCCTCGTTGCGGACAATCCGCACGGCCGCCGGAATCGCCGTCAGGTTCCAGGTCACGTTCTCGTCCGGGACAAGCGCGCGCCGCAACACGGCTCTCGCCTGGTACAGCGTCCGCTCGACGTCGCTTTTACCGTGCAGCTCCTCTAGGGGAATGCGCCCGCGTGGGCCGAGATACCGCGCCCGGTGTACCCACGCTTGGGTCGGCGGCTCGAGTTGCTCGTCACGATGGATCCACTTCGGGTCGTCCGGAGCGAGTACGTGCGTCTCGATCCCCAGCGCCGGCAGGTGGGTCGCGAACTTCAGCGGCCGCTGCACGCCGCCGCCGCCCGCAGGCGGAAAGTACATGGTCACGAGCAGGACTTTCACTCCAGGCGGTAGAGAACGTAGCGGTGATCCGAGTAGGCCCGCGGCAGATCGAGTACGCGCGTTGAGCGAAGGCCGTCTACCAGGATCCAGCGGGCGCCGTAGCGGCGGGCGATCGAGACCGGCCCGTTCTCCTTGTAGAAGACGAAGGCATCCCGGATGCGCGCTCGGGGGTCGTTGTCCTTCGTATCGGCGACGTGGGAGAGCGGAGCCGACGTCACGTAGACCGGCGCGTAGGCGCCGAGCAGGTAGCCGATCTGCGGCTGGGTGAAGACGACCTGCCCCTCGGGGACCCGTTCCTCGACCGCTCGCACGAGGCCCGGTGTCAGCTCCGTCGTTTGCGGAAGCGCGGCGTCCCAACGCATGAATCCGTGGACCGCGACCGGCAGCACGAGCAGCGCGGTCGCGGCGGCCGCGTAGAGACCCGTCCGCTCGAGCGTGAAGAGACGGCGCAGCGCGATCCCGCACAGCAGCGCCACCGCTCCCCCACCCACGGCGATCCAGGCCGCGATGCTCGGCCCCCCGCTCTCTATGAAGTAGCCGAAGTCGCCGGGATGCAGGAGCTGAAGCGCGATGCCGGCGCCGAGGGCGAGCGGCAGCAAGGCCGCGCGCAACATCCTCGCCAGCACGACGGCGCCGCCGGCCGCAGCGAGTGCGAGCGGAACGAACCCTCCGAGCCGACGCGCCTGGCCGATCGACACCGCGTCGGCAAAGGTCGGAAACACGAAATGCGGCAGCGTCAGCGCGAAGATCGCGAGCGAGCCGCCCAACAGGAAGGCCGCCCAGCGCCGTCTCGCCGCGAGTCCCGCGAGCGGCAGCACGACGAGCGCCGCAACCGCGATCGCGCCGCCGCGCGCGAACACGACGGGCGCGAGGCCGTAGCGGTCATCTGACACGTGGTCGATCTGGCCTCTGTACAGCCGGAACGCGCGTTCGAGCTCTGCGTGCGAGGGATCGTGCGCGGCAGTCTTCTCCACGAGCGGCCGGAGCAGCAGCACGATCAGGCCTGTGGGCAGCGCGACGAGCAGGAGCGCGGCCGCGTTCAGGACGAAGTCCGCGCGCTCGAGCACGAGCCGCGCGAGCAGATACCCGACGAGTGGGACGCATATGAAGACCGCGTAGCTCGGATGAACGAGCGCGAGCATGGTCGCCGCGGCGCCGACCGAGGCGAGCAGGCCGAGCGACCCGCCGGCGACGTAGGCGAAGAAGAGCGCGAGCAACGCGGGGACGAGCAGGTGCCGCGCGGCCGTCGCAGGCAGTGCGAGCGACACGTAGGCCCCGCCGTGACCGGCCGCGAGCGCGCCGAGGCCGACCTGCGCGAGCGCCGCCGCGACGCCTGCCCACGCGGACCGGAACAGTGCGTGACCGGCCTCGTAGGCGAGCACGAAAGCGACGGGCGCGAGCACCGTCGGCTCGTGCAGCGTCGCGGCCACGGGATCCACTCCCGCGAGGCGGGCGACCAAGGCGATAAACGCCTGCCAGAGCGGGAACGCGTAGCCGGGATGCAAACCTCCGTCGCGAAACTCGTCGACCGAGTGCAGCGAGAGCGAGTCGAACGCGTCCAGCTTCTGGTCGCGCGCGAGGTGAAAGAAGGCGTCGCCATCGAAGCCGGCCACCCACCAGAGCGCGATCCCAAAGCCGATTCCGGCCGCGAGAATCCCGGCGGCGGGCCACGGCACCGGGCGCAGGCGCCGCCGCAGGGCGAGC
>JBIOYJ010000193.1:0-11422 GCA_044870105.1 Gaiellaceae bacterium
GCCGTCGGCCTTCTACCTGTTCGACCGGGCCCACCGGCTGCGCGCGGGGCCCGAGGACACGAAACCGAAGTTGCTCGCATCGCTCCAGCGCCCGCTCAAGCGCGTGCCGAAGGGCTGGCGGATCCTGTCCGTGCCGGAGAACACCGTGGTCATCAGCTGCGGCTCCGAGGAGACCGGCTGTCCCGGCGAGGGCCAGGGCAGCGACGTCATCGCCCCGCCCCCGCCCGGCACCACCTACTACTACCTCTTCACGCATGACCTCGACAAAGGCGTCCCGCAGCTCACGGGGAAGGACCTGAAGCTCGGCGGCACGCGGCAGGACTTCGACAACGGGCAGCCGATCGTGCTGATGCAGTTCACCGGCCACGGCGGCCGCGAGTTCGAGCGCATTACGCAGGAGGAGTGGAACCGCGGTAAGAGCCGCAACTCGCCGCAGCACTTCGCGATCGTGCTCGACCGCGAGATCAAGTCCTTCCCACAGATCGACTACAACGACAACTCGCTGGCGGGGGGGATCAGCGGCGGCTCGGCCCAGATCACCGGGATCGACTCGATCGGGGAGGCGAAGGACCTGGCGCTCGTCTTGCAGACCGGCGCCCTGCCCGTCAACTTCGAGCCGATCGAGCGCACTGACGTCTCGGCCACGCTCGGGAAGGACTCGCTCCAGGAAGCGAAGATCGCGGCACTGATCGGGCTCGCGCTCGTGGCCGTGTTCCTGCTGCTCTTCTACCGCTTCCTCGGCCTCGTCGCGGTGATCGGCCTCGGCATCTACGGCGCCTTCCTGTACGCGGCGATCCTGCTCTTCGGCGTCACCCTGACCTTGCCCGGCTTCGCGGGCCTCGTGCTGACGATTGGGGTGGCCGCCGACGCGAACATCGTTGTCTTCGAGCGCATCAAGGAAGAAGTGCGCGCCGGAAAATCCGTGCGCGCCGCGATCGCGGCCGGCTACTCAAAGGGCTTCCGCACGATCATCGACGCGAACGTCGTCACGGTGATTACCGCCTTCGTGCTCTTCGCACTGGCGACCGCAGGCGTGAAGGGCTTCGCGCTGATGCTGATGATCGGCACCGCGATCTCCCTGATCACGGCCGTCGCGGCCACCCGCGCGATGCTCGGCCTGCTCGCCGGCTTCCGCTGGTTCGACAACCCCAGCTTCATGGGCGCCCAGGGGCAGCAGACCGCCAAATGGCTGCAGATCGACTTCATGGGCCGCCGCTACCTCTGGTTCGCGATCTCGGGCATGATCATCGTGGTCGGGGCGGCCTCTCTCGGCGTGAGGGGGCTCAACTTCGGCATCGACTTCAAGGGCGGCACGCAGGTCACCTTCAAGACGAAGGCCCCCGTCGCGCTCGATCAGGTCCGCCAGGAGGCGCGTCGGATCGGCCAGGGCGACGCGGTCATCCAGGGCCGCGGCTCCCAGGTCGGCGGCAAGTACACGAACTTCCAGCTCCGGACGAAGTCACTCTCGCAGGGCAAGCAGGACACGCTGACGCGAGACCTCCAGGAGCGGCTGGGGGCACAGCCGCCGAGCGTGAAGAACGTTTCGGCGAGCTTCGGCCGCCAGATCGCCGACGCCGCGATCAAGGCGATCCTGATCTCGCTCTTCCTGATCGTGCTCTACATCGCGTTCCGGTTCGAGTTCAAGTTCGCCTTACCGGTGATCGCCGCGCTGCTCCACGACATCGTGATCACCGTCGGCGTCTACTCGCTGACCGGCCGCGAGGTGTCGAACGCCACCGTCGCGGCCGTCCTGACCGTGCTCGGCTACTCGATCTACGACACGATCATCATCTTCGACCGCGTTCGCGAGAACGTCCCGCTGATGCGGCGGCAGCCGTTCGCGACGATCGCGAACGTCTCGCTGTGGGAGACGATCCGCCGTTCGCTGGCGACGAGCTTCATCACGCTGCTTCCGGTGGGCTCGCTAATGCTGTTCGGCGGGGACACGCTGAAGGACTTCGCCTTCGCGCTGCTGGTCGGCATCGCCTCCGGCGCCTACTCGTCGATCTTCTTCGCGGCGCCGCTGCTGACGATGTGGAAAGAGCGCGAGCCCGAGTTCGCCCGCCGCAAGGGCGTCGCGGTTCCCGCCGGGGACGGGCGCGCCGTGCTCGAGGAGGCGACCGAGGCCGCCGCCGCGGAGCCCGCGCCGGAGATGTCGCCCGTCGGAGTCGTGGAGCGGGCCGTCACCGGCGACCAGTCGAAGCGTGAACGACGAAGACAACGCCGCAAGGCAAGACCCCATGGCCGACCACGCTGACGGCTGGCGTGAGGTCGCCGAGCGGCTCGCGCTCGCGGGGATCGGCGCCGTCACGCTCACCGCCGAGCGCGCGGACGCGCTTGCCTCGGAGCTGGCCGAGCGCGGCGGCATCCGCAAGGACGAGGCACGAGCGACGATCGAGGAGCTCGTGCGGCGCTGGCGCGGTGACGCCGTCCGCATCGGCGAGCGCACCGGCGCCGGGCTCGGCAACGTGTTCCGCGAGCTGGGCCTGGTCACACGCGACCAGTACGACGAGCTCGAGCTGCGGCTCGCTCAGCTCGAACATCGGTTGCGCCTGCTCGAGAAGTAGCGTGCGCCTTCTGACGCGGCTCGGCGTCCCGAAGCTCTGGGACGAGGACCCGGATCGTCTCTGGGCCTACATGCGCTATTTCGTGCAGCCGGTGACGTTGGCGCTCGCGCCGGCGGCCGCGTACGGGGTCGAGCGCGTGCCGCTCTCTGGAGGCGCGGTACTGGCGGCGAACCACTTCTCCGGGATCGACCATCCGCTGATCGGCTCGTTCTGCCCTCGGCCGGTCTACTTCTTCACCAAAGCGGAGCTGCTCGAGATCCCGGTCGTCGGAGAGCTGCTTTCGTGGACAACGGTCATCCCAGTCCGCCGCGGCGAGGGTGACCGAGCCGCGCTGCGGCGCGCCCGGGAAACCGCCCGCAGTGGGGGGCTGATCGGCATGCACGTAGAGGGAACACGGCAGCGGTTGGGCTACCCCGGGCGCGTGCACACCGGCGCCCTGATGATCGCGATGCAGGAGCAGGCGCCGATCGTCCCTTGCGGGCTCGACACCTTCCGCTGGTCGCCGAGGAATCGCCGCCGGTGCGCGGTCGTGTTCGGCGAACCGCTCAAGCTCGACGATCTGCCGCGGAACCGCGAGGGCTACGGCCGCGCAGCGCAGATCGTCGGCGACGAGATCGTGCGGCTCTGGCGACTGGCCGCCGAGGCCGCCGCCGCGGGTCTCCCGGAAGAGCTTCCCGACGGAAGCCGTCGTCACGGCCCGATTCCACCGGGCTGGAGCCCGGACGGAGCAGGGCCGCGGACCGTGTCACACTGAGGAAATGGCGACGCAGCAGCAGAAGGCCAGCAGCTTCGGCCGGCTGTCGGAGATCGCCCAGGTCGCGGTCAAGCACGGCTTCGGCTATTTCCTCGAGTCGCACCGTCTGACCGACCTCCTTCCCTGGGCGAAGAAGGAGGAGCTCGGAGACGGCGTTCCTTCGCAGCGCGGCCAGCACCTGCGCGAGCTGCTGGACGAGCTCGGACCGACCTTCGTCAAATTCGGGCAGCTCCTGTCGACACGGCCCGACGTCGTTCCACCGGACATCCTCACCGAACTCCAGGGCCTCCAGGACGATGTGCGACCGTTTCCGGCGGCCGACGTCGAGCGGGTGATCCAGGAGGATCTCGGGCTTTCGATTGAGCGGCTCTTCGTCGAGTTCGACGAGCAGCCGCTCGCCGCGGCGTCGATTGGCCAGGTTCATCGAGCCCTGCTGCCGAACGGGCGCCGCGTGGCCGTCAAGGTGCAGCGTCCGAACGCGCCGCGGCAGATCGAGGCCGATGTCGCCCTGCTCTACCAGGCCGCGAGGATCGCAAAGGAGCGCGTGCGCGCACTCGACTTCGTCGACGCCCGGCAGCTCGTGGACGAGTTCGCCCGCTCGATCCGCCAGGAACTCGACTACCGGCTCGAGGCGCGAAACGCCGAGACCTTTCGCGGCAACTTCGCAGGCCATCCGCACGTCCGGATCCCGAGGGTGTATTGGAGCTATACGCGGCCGCGGGTGCTGACGCTGGAGTTCCTCGAGGGCACGAAGCTCGCCGACCTCGACCTGGACTCCTATTCCCCCGACGAGCGGCGCGCCCTCGCGTACCTGGTCGCCGAGACGTGGATGACCATGATCTTCCGGCACGGGTTCTTCCACGGCGACCCGCATCCCGCGAACGTGTTCGTGATCGACCACCACGCGGTGATCGGTCTCGTCGACTTCGGCCAAGCCGGGAAGCTCACCGACGAGGACATGTCGAAGCTGACCGCGCTCTTCATCGACGCGGCGAACGAGCGCGTCGATCTGCTGCCGCGGCGGCTCGGGGATCTCGGCGTCCGCTACCCGCGAGAGCGCGAGGACGAGTTCCTCGCCGAGCTGCGCGATCTCTACTACCGCTACTACGGCGCGAGCCTGGCCGAGATCGATCCGCTCCAGGTGATCCGCGAGGCCTTCGAGCTCATCTACTCGATGAACCTCCGTCTGCCGACGCGGTTCGTGATGCTCGACAAGGCGATCGCGACGCTCGGATCGGTCGGCGTCGAGCTCTATCCCGAGTTCAACGTCTTCGAGGTCGCGAAGCCGTACGCCCGCAACCTGATGCTGGAGCGGTTCTCGCCGCAGCGTGTGCTCGGCCGGGCGCAGAAGGAATCGCGCGAGCTCGCCCGGGTCGCGCGCGACATGCCGCACCAGATCCACGACTTCCTGGAGGAGATCCGCGACGGCCAGATCGAGGTCGGGTTCGTACACAAGGGCCTCGACGAGTTCATGCACAAGCTCGACGTCGCCTTCAACCGCCTCGTCGTGGCGATGGTCGTGACCGGCGGCCTGATCGGCTCCAGCCTGATCGGGATCTTCGCGGACTCCGGTCCGCACGTGCTCGGGATCCACATCATCTCCGCGCTCGGCTTCGTGCTCGCCGGCATCCTCGGCGTCTGGTTGCTGTGGGGTGTAGTCAGGTCGGGACGGTTGTAGAAGCCTCGTCGCAGTTCTGCGTCAAAGGACATCTGTTCGCGCCGACGGCGCGTTGCTAGCGTCGCCGGCATGCACGCCGCGCTGCTCGTCGCGGAGCCCGAGGAGACGACGAGAGAGTTTCTCCGGCGCCACCTGGCCGACGACGGCTTCGACGTCCTGGCCGAGCCCGACGGCTCGAAGCCGGACCTCGTGCTGTTGGGGGATCCGGGCGCGCTCGAGGAATGGCGGGAGCGCAACGTCCCCGTGATCGTGCTCGGACAGACCTACGCCGACGCGGTCGACCGCGTCCGTGCTTTCGATCGCGGTTGCGACGACTTCGTCGCGCGGCCCTTCCACTACGACGAGCTGGTGGCGCGCATTCGAGCCGTTCTCCGCCGCGTCTCGCCGCCGTTACGGGAGCGGCTCGAGGCCGGCGGCATCGCCGTCGATCGTGCCACCCGGCGTGTGACGGTCTACGGCGGCTCCGTGCACGTGGCCGCGAAGGAGTACGCGCTCCTGGTCCAGCTCGCGAGCGACCCCTACCGCGTGTTCACCAAGGAACAGCTCCTTCGAGACGTGTGGGGCTTCCGCTCGCTCGGCCGCACGCGAACGCTCGATTCGCATGCCTCGCGGCTGCGGCGCAAGCTGACGCAGGCCGGCGCCGGCCCCTGCGTCGTGAACGTCTGGGGCGTCGGGTACCGGCTACTGGACGATTAAGTCGCTACGCGAAGAGCTGCAGCAGCGTCGTGAAGACGGCGGTCGTCGCCTGACCCGGCGCGCGCCTGATGCTGAGCGCCTGGCACAGCTGCTGGTCGTTCACGGCCGTCTGCGGGCCGAAGATCGCAGTGCCGCCGTGGGTCGTGTTGTAGTTGTCGATCGCTCCCCACGTGCCCTGGAGTGCGTCGGCCGTCGCGGCCGTGAGACACCCGCTGTAGACGAGCGCCGCGGCCACGCCCTGGCGGGCCTGCGTGACCTGCCTCTGCAGTACCTTGACCTGCTTCTGCAGCGTCCGGATCTGCGCGGCCATCTTCCTCGGCGAAGGCGTGGCAGCCGTCGCCGGAACAGCCAGCGTGAGTACGACAACGAGACTCAGTACGGCGATGGCAACTCGCCTCATGGTTCCTCCTCCTGATAGACCCCGTTCCGAAGCCTCGTATATCACAAGATCGCGGAGGGGCGGTACAAACCGCCCCTCACGAAACAGGGCCGTCAGCGAGCCGCGTGAAGGCGGAGCAGCGTGACCTTCCCAGCCGTCCGCGTGCGCGAGCCACTGCCGAACGCGGCGCGGGTCGAGACGCACTTCGGATTCACGGACGCCGCGAGCACCTGCGCGGTCTCGCCGGTTTGGGTGAAGTCGAGCGCGGTCGTGATGATTTCGGTCGGCGTCGGCGTTCCGGGCTTCCTGTAGACGTAACCCTCTTGGTTCGCCGGCACGCCGTAGGACGAGACCCCGGCCGCGCCGTTGATGCAGGCGACCTGAGCACGCACGGTCTTCATCTGCGCTCTCAGCGTGCGCATCTGCTTCTCGAGCTTCGCCAATCGCTGCGGCGTTCCGGTCGGCGTGCTCTGCGCGAACGGGACCGCGATCGCCAGCACGGCGAACGCGATCAGAACTGCATAACGCTTCATCGATCCTCCTGAGTCACGGGTGTCACGCCCTTATCGGCGTGTCCACCGGATTTATCAAGCAGGAGGAACCGCGCCTTCGAGCCGCAGCAGCGTCAGCTTGCGCTCGAGTCCGCCGGCGTACCCGACCAGCGAGCCGCTCGCACCGACGACCCGGTGGCAGGGCACGACGATCGGCACCGGATTCCGGTTCATGACCGAGCCGACGGCGCGGGCGGCGCGGGGACGGCCCGTGCGCGAGGCCAGCGCTCCGTACGTCGTCGTCTCGCCGTACGGAACCCGCCGAAGCTCGGTCAGGACCCTCTGGCCGAAGTCCCGGGCGAGCCGCAGATCGACGTCGAGCTCGAATTCGCGGCGCTTGCCCTCGAAGTACGAGGCGAGCTGGCGGCGCACGTCGTCGACCGGCTTGGCGGCGCGGAGGACGCGAGCGCCGAAGTGCCGCGCCAGGCGTTCTTCTTCGCGCTCGGGTTCGGCGTCGTAGTCGATCGTGCAGAGCCCGCGCTCGGAGACCCCCACGAACAGCGGTCCGAGCGGTGAATCGACGAGGTCGTAGGCGACGTCGAACAATCCTTCGGCGGCGGCGGCCTCCCGGAAACGGCGGTCGAGCTCGGTCGAGACGGTCATTTCTGCTCCTTCTTTCGCAGTCGACGAACACCGGTGGAGGCGGCCTGCCTCGCCGCCTCCTCGCTGGAGCCGAGCGCCGCCGCGATGTCGGCATACTCGAGCTCGTAGCCGTACCGCAGCACGACGGCGGCCCGTTCCTTGGGCGGCAGCTCCCCGGCCAGGTGCTCGAGCTCGGCGTACGCGGGCCTGGCGTCCTCGACGGGGAGTTCCGGCAGGTCGCCGCTGGGGCGCTCCCTGCGCAGGATGTCGATCGCGACTCTCGTCGCGATCGTCAGCACCCACGCCCGCAGGTGGCGGCCGTGGCGAAGATCGGGATACGCCCTCAGCGCGCGCAGAAACGTCTCTTGAAACGCGTCCTCGGCGCGGCTCGGGCCCAGCAAGGCCCGCACCCGCGCGAGGACCTCGTCTCGGTTCGCGAGGTAGAAGCGCTCGAAGGGCGGCACGCGCATCGGCTCCATCTTCTGCTGAAACGATCTCCGTCGTCCACTTGTGAGATTTGGGAGAAAAGTGTTGCGTTGTGGGAGATCGTGGTCTAAAGTGGGGTGAAGTGGGCGATGCTCCTCGGCGAATTCGAGCATACGATCGATGAGAAAAACCGCCTCACGCTCCCGGCCCGATTCCGCCAGGCTTTCACCGGCGGCCTGGTCGTTACGCGGGGGATGGACGGTTGCCTGTACGTCTACCCGCGTGACGAGTGGGAGGCGTCCGTCGAATCGCGCCTACGCGCCCTCGACCCTCTCAGCCGCGAGGGGCGCGTGATGCAGCGGTTCTTCTTCTCGGGCGCGGCGGAGGCGGAGCTGGACCGGCAGGGCCGAGTGATGATCCCGCCTCCGCTCGCGAGAGCAGCGGGGCTCGAACGCGAGGTCGTCGTCGTGGGGATCCGAGACCACCTCGAGATCTGGGATCGCGCCGTCTGGCGCGAGCACCTCAAGGAGATCGAAGGGAGCGCTGAGCATGTTGCCGAGCGTCTTGCAACCCAACGAGACTGATCACGTTCCCGTCCTGGCCGAGGAGGTACGTCAGCTCCTCGCGGTCAAGCCCGACGAGACGGTCATCGACGCGACCTTCGGCGCGGGCGGTCACGCCTCGGTCCTGGCGGCCGACCTGCGTGGCCGCGGCCGCTACATCGCGATCGACCGGGACGCCAGCGTGCGGCCGTACTTCGAGCGGTTCCAGCGCCGCACGCAGCTTCAGGGCCGCTTCCTGCGCGGAGAGTTCTCCGTCGTGCTCGAGCAGCTGGCGGAGAACGGCGTTCGCGCCGACGCGGTCCTGTTCGATCTCGGCGTCTCGAGCATGCAGATCGACCGGCCCGACCGCGGTTTTTCGTACGCGGTCGACGCGCCGCTCGACATGCGCATGGACGCCTCCGAGGACGTCTCCGCCCGCGAGCTCGTCAACACGACGCCCGAACGCGAGCTGACGCGGATCTTCCGCGAGTACGGCGAGGAGCGCTACGCGCGCCAGATCGCGCGCTCGATCGTCCGGCGGCGCAAGGCGAGCCCACTCGAGCGGACGGGCGAGCTCGTCGAGACGATCAAGAGCGCGCTCCCCGCGCCGGCCCGGTTCGGCGACGGTCATCCGGCGAAGCGGGTCTTCCAAGCGCTGCGGATCGCGGTCAACGACGAGCTCGGCTCGCTCGAAGACGCGCTCCCGGCCGCCCTCGATCTGCTCGAGCCTGCCGGACGGCTCGCCGTGATCAGCTTCCACTCGCTCGAGGACCGGATCGTGAAGCGCTACCTGAAGGCGCAGGAGAAGGGCTGCGTCTGCCCGCCCGACTTTCCCGTCTGTGTCTGCGGCAAGCAGCCGGTGTTGCGGGCCCTGACGCGAAAGGCGATCAAGCCGACCCCGGCGGAGGCGGCGATCAACCCGCGCGCCTCGTCGGCGCGCCTGCGCGCGGCCGTGAAGGCGGAGGAGGGCTGAGCCGTAGCCTCGTGGACTGAAGCCGCCCGGGCCGACGCGCCGCCGATCGCGGTCCGGCGGCCGCGCCCCAGGCCGAAGCCTGCGCCGCGGCGACGGAAGAAGCAGCGGCGCGGCGTCGCGGCCGGACTGGTCTGGATCGCGGTCGTGGGGATCCTGCTCGCTGGCGTGGTCGCGCTGAACGTGACCGTGCTGCGCCTAAACGTGAAGCTCGACCGGCTGAACTCCGAGCGCGCGAAGCTGCGCGCCGACAACGCGGCGCTCGCCTCGCAGCTTTCGAGCGCGGCCGCGTCGCCGCGCATCCAGACGCTCGCGCGCCGCGAAGGTCTGGTCCCGGCCGATCCGTCGGCGATGACCTTCATTCGGCTCAGCCCGCGCGGCCGGTGAGCGGGCGGGTCGCCAACCGCAGGATCCGCCTTCTCCTCGCCGTCTTCGCCTGCGTCTTCGCGGCGACGTTCGTGCGCGCGGCGTGGCTCCAGGGCGTTCGGGCGCAGTCGCTCTCGAAGCTGGCCGCGACCCAGCACCGTCAGCAGGTCGAGATCCCCGCGCCTCGCGGAACGATCTACGACCGCAGTGGCGTGCAGCTCGCGATCGGCGAGCAGGCGACCACCGTCTACGCCGACCCGCTGCAGGTGAAGGATCCGCAGGCGGTCGCCCGCGCCGTCGCGCGGGCGCTGGGCCTCGACGAGGAGAAGGTGTACGCGGAGATCTCGGATCGCTCGCGCGGCTTCGTCTACCTCCAGCGCAAGGCAGATCCGGCGAGAGCGGCGCGGCTCGCGCGCCAGAAACTCGCCGGGCTCGGGTTCTATCCTGAGGAGCGGCGGTTCTACCCGCAGCGCTCGGTCGCCTCGCAGGTGATCGGCTACGCGGGCGTCGACAACCGCGGTCTCGCCGGCCTCGAGCTCGCCTCGGACAAGCAGCTCGCCGGCCGCGCCGGCAGCGAGACGATCGTGCGCGATCCGTTCGGTCGCGCGCTCGAGGTCGTGAGCGACGTCTCCGAGCGTGAGGGGACCGATCTGTGGCTCACTCTCGACCACACGATCCAGGCGAATGCGGAATCGGTCCTCCGGGACACCGTCCGCCGGTGGAACGCGAAGAGCGCGTCGGCGATCGTGCTCGACCCAAGGACGGGCGAGGTGCTCGCGATGGCGGTCGCTCCGACCTACGACGCGAACCAGTTCCCGGGCGTCTGGCGCGTGCTCCAGCGCAACCGGGCCGTGACGGACACGTACGAGCCGGGGTCGACCTTCAAGCTGGTTACGGTCGGCGCATCCCTGTCCGAGGGGCTGGTGACGCCGTGGACCAAGTTCCGCCTCAAATACGAGATCCAGGTCGCGGACCGGAAGATCCACGACGCCGAGCATCGCAGTACCGAGACGATGACCGTCGCCCGGATCCTGTCGCAATCGTCGAACGTGGGCGCGATCACGCTCGCGCAGAAGCTCGGCCGTGAGCGGCTCCAGGACTGGATCTCGCGCTTCGGCTTCGGCCGGCAGACGGGGATCGACTTCCCCGGCGAGTCTCCCGGGATCCTGCCGTCGTACTGGTCCGGCTCGACGATCGGCAACGTCCCGATCGGTCAGGGCATCGCGGTGACGCCGCTCCAGATGGCGTCGGCGTACGCGGCGCTCGCAAACGGCGGCGTGCGCGTGCAGCCGCACTTGATCGACCACATTCGCGGGGACAGGCCTCTGAAGCCGGACCGGGAACGGGTCGTGACTCCGCAGGTCGCGAGTCTGCTCCTGGACATGCTGCGCGCGGTCGTCGCCGATGGTTCCGGAGAGCTTGCCGCCGTGCCCGGCTACGAGACGGCGGGGAAGACGGGAACCGCCGCGAAGCCGGACCCCGCGGGCGGATATTCCGACACACGCTACGTCGCGTCCTTCGTCGGCATCGTGCCGGCGAGCGCTCCGCGGCTGGTCGTCCTCGTGTCGATCGACGAGCCGCAGGGCGCGATCTTCGGCGGCACGGTCGCGGCGCCTGCGTTCCGCGACATCGCGCGCTTCGCGCTGCAGTATCTCGAGGTGCCGCCGGACGACCCCGCGTCGCTGGGCTGGGACGAGAGCGCGCCGCTGGGGTAGGTACCCGTAACCTCCTCCCCGAGGCGATCGTAACTTCGAGCCGTGCGTGCTCGCCAGTGTCGGTCCGAGAAAGGCCAGCAAATCGGCACACTTCGGTGACCCTTCGCGTGCCCGGGGGCCGCGGAGGGCCCTGTTAGACTCGCTCGTCGTGGACCTCGAGCGGCTGATCGCCGCGCTCGCGCCGACGGCGGTCGTC
>JBIOYJ010000194.1:0-6257 GCA_044870105.1 Gaiellaceae bacterium
CGGTAGAACCAGGCGTCGCGAGCCTCGATCTCGCCGCTTTTCTCTCCGGCCACGCCTGCGGCCGGCGTGAGAGCAGACGAGACCGTGCTCCCGTGTTCGCGCGAGTCGACGACGAAGGTCGTGACCGCCGGCACGGCGACGAGAACCGCGGCCGCGGCCAACACCCTTCCCGATACGAATCCCCAGGTCAGCAGGACATTCGTCTTACCAGGTCTCGGTGCAAAAGACTACGAGGCGATGGTCTAGGTCTCCTCGGCAACGTCCGCGTAGGCGAGCTGCATGTTGGCGAGCACTGCGTTGAAGTCGCGCAGGGCCTCCTCGCCGACGTGTCCCTCCAGCACCGGCAGCAGCGCCTTCAGCGACTCGATCGCGAGCCGCGCCTGCTCGAGGTCCTTGTCCTCGCCCGAGAGACGGTGGTAGCCGAGCGAGGAGACCGTGTAGAGCGTCTGGAGCAGCAGGTCGGAGACCTTCAGCTTCTTCAGCTCGGCCTGAAGCTGCTCGACGAGCTCGTCCTGCGAAGGCGGCTTCGGCTCCTCAGCCAACGGGCTCCTTTTCCCGCACGAGCGCGGCGTAGATCTCCTGCATCGTCGCCCCCTGCTCGTGCGCGGCGATCTGCCGTTCGGCCGAGTTGGTCGCGGGGATCACGAGCTGGTCGGCGAAGCCGAGCTCCTCGGCGGCGGGACGGACCCAGTCGAGCAGGCGCTCCAGGTGAGCACGGGTCGGCCGGACCTCGCCCGTTTCCAGGTCGATGAACTCGCCGGAGAGGCCGTGCCGGATCGCACGCCAGAAGTTCTCCTCGATCAGGCGGTGCGGGCGGTTGGGGAGCGTCTCTCCCTCGTCGAGGGCACCCACGATCCGCGCGACGAGCGCATACGAGAGCGCGACGAGCGCGCGGGACTCCCCGAGATCGGGCTGGGCGTCGCAGACGCGGAGCTCGACGGTCGGAAACGCGAGATGAGGCCGCACGCTCCACCACATCTGCGTGTGCTCGTCGATCGAGCTCGTGTCGTAGAGGAAGCGGACGTACCGCTCGAACCCGTCCCAGCCGTCGTAGGGATCGGGCACGCCGCAGCGCGGGAACATGCGGGTGAAGATCTGCGTCCTCGCCGAGTGCAGGTGCGTGAAGACACCCTCCACGAAGGGCGAGCTCGCCGAGAACGCCAACAGCTCGGGCAAGAAGCTCCGCAGCGCATTGCAGACGGCGACGGCGCGATCGGGGCCCCGAATGGCGACGTGGACGTGCAGGCCGAAGGAGTTGTTCCGCCAGACGACGTAACGAAGGAGCTCGTCGTTCCGGCGGTAGTGCGGCGTGTCGATGATCCGCTGGTCCTGCCAGCGGCTCCACGGATGAGTTCCGATCGAAGCAAGCGCGTAGCCGAGCGAGTCCGCGAGCTCGCGCAATTGCGTCCTGCGCTCGCCGAGCCTGGCTGCAGCCTCGTCGAAGGTCTCGCAGCGGCCGGTTCGCACCTCGACCTCGGACGAGATCAGCTCGCCCACGAGATGCTGCTCGAGCGGACTCCCTTGCGCGGCTGCCTGGAGCCGCTCGAACCCATTCGTCAGCTCGAGCGTCTCGGGATCGAGAATCGCGAACTCTTCCTCGACGGCCAGCGTCAGGTCGTGGGCGCTCTCGAATTGCTCTCGCGCAAGGCGGATCTCCTCGTCAGGGTTGAGCCGCTGCGCTTCTCCCACGAAGTCACTTTATTCGTTGAAGCAACCGCTCAGATACCGACTCCCACGACCAGAGCGCAGCCGCCGTCGCGCGCGCCGCCTCCGACAGCCGCCCTCGCTCGGGCTCCGGCAAGGCGAGCAGGCGCTCGAGCTTCCTCGCCAGGTCGGCGGCGTTCCCTGCCTCAAAGCTGGTCAGGTTCCGAGACTCCGGCGGATACGCGCGCTCGAGGCCCTTCGCGACCTCGGCCAGGCCCGAGTGCCGTGCGACGATCGGCGGGCACCCCGCGGCGGCCGCCTCCGCGGCGACCATTCCGAACGCCTCCGGGAAGATCGACGGCACGACGGTCACGTCGCAAAGGGGAATCAGGTTGACGAGATGGCGGTGCTCGAGCGGCCCGGTGAACGCGGCGTTCGGAGGCGCGATGCGCTCGAGCTCCTCGCGGTAGTCGCCGAAGCCGACAATCAGCGCGCGTGCGCTCACGCTGCGAAGCGCCTCAAACAGCGTGTGGACGCCCTTGTTGTAGAGGAGCTTGCCGAAGTAGAGGACGGTCGGCTCGTTCGAGGCGAAGAACCGTTCGAACAACGCCGCGTTGCCCTCGTCCGGGAGGCGCTCGGCCGCGTTTCCCGGGTTCGGTGGGTCCTTCCTCGCCTCCTCGAGCAGCCCCGCCAAAGCCTCTCGCCGCGGCCTGGGCGCGAATTCCCCGACGTCGACGCCGGGCGGCACCTCGTGCACGCGGTCGACGTGGCCGACCACTTCCTCGAGCACGCTGCGAATGTGCGCGGAGCCGACGAAGACGGCTGCCGCCGCGGCGAGCGATTCCCTTCCCCACGCCGACAGCTCCTCGTTTCCCCGCATCGCATACTCGAGCTCGGACCCGTGCGCCTTGACCGCGTATCGCACGCCGCTTGCAGCCCCGACCGGGGCGCCCAGCAGGACGTGGTTGGCGAAGACGACGTCGGCCGGCAGCTGCTCACGCACCGCGGTCGCGTTTGCCTCGACGTAACGCTCGCGCTCGCCTGCGGTCAGGTCCTGGAGACGGCGCGGCTCGAGCCCGTCGTAGCGGTCGACTATGAACACGGGCAGCACACCTCCGGGGAGCTCGGGTCGAACGACCGTCGCGCCGCCGAGGTCGTACCGTTCGGGCCGGGGCTCCTGACAGACGACGACCACCTCGTGGCCTGAGCGGCTCCACGCACGGGCGAGCGCACGCGTGTACACGTTCGAGCCCGTGCCGCCGAGCAGGTAGCCATGCCAGAGGACGATTCTCATTTGCGTTCGGTCACCTGGATGAGGGATGCCATGCCCAAGTCGAGCGCCGCTGCCGTCGATACGGCTCGAAGCGGCAACTACTCAAGGAGCTTTGCGAATGATGCTAAGGGAGCACGCTCTCCGCGCGCTTCGAGTCGCGATCGTGATCGCCGTGCTCGTGCTCGCCGGCGCGACAGTCGCGTCCGCCGGCTCGACGAGCGCCCAGGACGATCCCCCGGCGGCCTGCGATCCGGCAGTGGACGAGACCTGCACCGGCGACGATCCGGTCGGCGAGGAACCCGCTGCCGACTGCGATCCGCAACTCGACCCCTCCTGCGCCGAAGAGCCGACGGGCGACGACGATCCGGTCGAGGGCACCGAGGACGACGACGAGCTCGAAGGCACAGAGGGCGACGACCAAGTCGAGGCGGGCGACGGCGACGACGACGTTGACCTGGGCGAGGGCGACGACGAGGCCGATGCCGGCGACGGCGACGACATCATCCACGGCGGCAAGGGCAACGACGTCATCCACGGCGGCGCGGGCGACGACCGCGAATACGGCGAGGCAGGCAACGACCGCCTCTACGGCGACGCCGACGCGGATGCGCTGCTGGGTGGCCCCGGCGCCGACACGCTGTACGGCGCGGCCGGAGCGGACACGATCACGCCCGGCCCCGGCAAGGACGTCGTCAACGCCGGTCCAGGCAACGACCGGATCAACGCGAGAGACCACAAGCGCGACGTGATCCGGTGCGGCGCCGGTAAGGATCGGGTGACCGCGGATCGCTTCGACGTCCTCCGCGGCTGCGAGAAGAAGGTGAAGCCTCGGGTCGGTTAACGACTCGTTCGACGGGGGGCCCCGCTAAGGGGCCCTCTCTCTTAGGTCAGATGGAAATACAAGGCGTGGAGTAGCTCGACTGCCGGGTTCGACGTGTGCACCGTCACGTCCGGCGGGACGTCGAGCAACGCCTCGGAGTAGTTGAAGATGATCTTGACGCCCGCGCCGACGAGGTCGTCGGCCACCTGCTGGGCGCTGTCCCCGGGCACCGCGAGCACGCCGACGATAATGTTCTTGTCGCGGACGATCTCCCGCAGCTCGCGATAGTCGCTGACGCCGTGGGAGCCGACCGAGCCGCCGACCTTCTCCGGATCGGTGTCGAACACGGCCGCGATGTTGATCCCGTGCTCGGCGAAGATCGGCGAGCTCGCAATCGCCTGCCCGAGCCGACCGGCGCCGATGAGCGCGATGTTGTGCTGTCCCTGCGTCCGCAGGATCTTCCGGATCTCGCCGAGCAGCGAGTCGATCGTGTAGCCGACGCCGCGCTTGCCGAACTTGCCGAACGCCGAGAGATCGCGCCGAATCTGCGTCGCGTTGATGTTCGTGTAGTCGGCGATCTCCTGCGAGGAGATCCGCTGCTTGCCCATCTTCTTCGCCTGCGTCAGAACCTGGAGGTACCGCGAGAGCCGTCCCGCCACGCCGACGGTGAGGCGATCGTTCGTGCTCGTCCGTTCTTGTTCAGGCGCTTGTAACAACGCACAAGGATTCTGCCTGACGGCTCCCTGCGCCGCAAAAGGGTGTCACATACGGGAGTTTTCGCCCCGAGTTTGTGAGCCTAGTTTCCGGCGGAAGCCCCCCGGATCGACGTAGTAGACGAAGGCGCGCTCGCCGTCGATCTCGACGACGGGCAGCCATTCGCGGTAACGGGACTCCAGCTCGGGGTTCCCGTCGATCGCGACCTCTTCGTAGCCGAAGTGCAGCTCTTCGCGCAGCTCCGCCAGCGTCGCCCGTGCGCGCTCGCAGAGCGAGCAACCCTCCGCGGTGTAGAGAACGACCTCGCGCGCTACGGGTACAGACCCCGAGTGATCGTCGCTTCGGCGACGCGGCCGACGGCGAGGCCGTAGGCGGCGAGCCTCATGCTGGTCTGCCGCTGCTCGTAGACGTGCCAGGTCTCGTTGAACGCCCGCGTGACGATGTCCCGCAGCTTCGAGTTGACCTCGTTCTCCTTCCAGAAGTACTCCTGGAGGCCCTGCACCCATTCGAAGTAGGAGACGACGACGCCGCCGGCGTTCGCGAGCACGTCCGGGAGGATGAGCACGCCCTTGTCCTCGAGGATCGCGTCCGCGGTCGGCGTCGTCGGGCCGTTCGCGCCTTCGCAGATGATCCGCGCCCTGACCTGGTCCGCGTTCTCGCCCGTGATCACCTGTTCCAGTGCGCACGGCGCGAGCACGTCGCACTCGAGCAGGAGCAGCTCCTCGTTCGTGATCTCCTCGGCGTTCCTGAGCCCCGCGAGCGAGCCCGTCTCGCGCTTGTGCGCGAACGCCGCCGGAACGTCGATCCCGTTCGAGTTGTAGAGGCCTGCCTGCGAGTCGGAGATCGCAATGACCGTCGCGCCGTCCTCGGCGAGGAACCGCGCCAGGTACGAGCCGACGTTGCCGAACCCCTGCACGGCGACCCGGAACCCTTCGAGCGAGCGGCTCTCGTGCATGAGAGCGGCCCGGATGGAGTAGAGCGCGCCGCGCGCGGTCGCCTCCTCGCGGCCGAGTGAGCCGCCGATCGTGAGCGGCTTGCCGGTGACGACGCCCAGCACCGAGTGGCCCTTGTTCATCGAGTACGTGTCGAAGATCCAGGCCATGACCCGCGCGTCGGTGCCGACGTCGGGCGCGGGGATGTCCTTCTCCGGTCCGATCTCGTTGATGATCTCGCTCGTGTAGCGGCGGGTCAGCCGCTCGAGCTCGTGGGGCGAGAGCAGCTTTGGGTTGCAGATGACGCCGCCCTTCGCGCCGCCGAACGGGATTCCCATCAGCGCGCACTTCCACGTCATCCACATCGCGAGCGACTTCACCTCGTCGAGGGTGACGTCGGGGTGGTAGCGGATGCCGCCCTTCGAGGGGCCGCGGGCGATGTTGTGCGTGACGCGGTAGCCCCGAAAGGCGTTCGTCGTCCCGTCGTCCATCCTGACCGGGATCGAGACCTCCACCGCCTTCTTACACTGCGACAGGACCTGGACGAGGTTGTCGTCGATGTCGAAGGCGCCGGCCACGCGCCGCAGCTGCTCCCGCGCGATCTCGAACGGGTTCTCGCGCAGATGGGTCCGTGTCTCGATCGTCGTCACCGCATGCTCCTTTTTCGCTGCAAAACCGCAGGTCGGGCCCAGGGCAGGCGGAGTATATGCCGCTACCGGATGACGAACGACGCCTGCTCGCGTGTGGCCGGACCGCCGCCGGCGGGCAGCGCAATCAGCCGCAGGTGGTAGCGCCCCGGCGGCAGGACGGCGCCCGCGGGGTCGCGTCCGGTGAGGCCGAATGCGTAGCGACCGGGCAGCACGACGCGCAGCCG
>JBIOYJ010000195.1:0-2267 GCA_044870105.1 Gaiellaceae bacterium
GTACGCACCAGCGCATACGCCGCGAAGAACGGGATCGCCCCGATCGTCGGATGCAGCTGTCCGGCGAGCGGAAAGGAGACGAGCGCCGCCGCTGCGAGCGCGTGCCACCACGCCGAGCCGCGGCGCGCCCGCTCGAAGGCCCACAGCGCCAGAGGCAGCAAGATCGAGATCGGGCCGAGCAGGTGGCCCTCGCTCTGCACCACGCGATAGGGAGCGATCGCGAAGGCGAGCCCTCCGGCAAGGGCCGCCCAGCGCGGGAGCCCGAGCTCCCGAAGCCAGAGCAGGACGATCCCGCCGGCAAGCACGAAGCCGATCAGGCTGAAGAGGTTCCAGGCGACGACCAGGCCAAAGATCCGGTACAGCGGCCAGTGCAGGAGCGCGAACGGCCAGCCGCCGAGGTTCACCGTCGGTCCGCTCTCGGGCCGGAAGCTGTATTCGTCCCGCCACGGAGCGCGGCCGTGCTCGAGCTGGTCGCCGAAGAGCCAGAGCCGGTACGAGGTTTGCAGGTGGTCGCCGGGAGCCGGCTGGCCGTAGCCTTTGGCGCCCCCGGCCATGAACTCCGAGCCGAAATGCGGCAGCGCGTGACGCGCCGAGGCGAGGGCGGCGGCGAGGAAGATCGCGCAGGCGAGGACTACAAAGCCCGGGCGGCCGACAGCAGCTCGTCGAAGTCCGGCACCTCTGCCGCCTCGTACCGCCATGCGCCGCGCACCGTACCCTCCTCGTCGATCACGAACGCCGTGCGCTCCGCGATCTCCTGAAAGCCGTTGAACTCGTGAGCGACGTCGAAGCCGCGGACGGCCTCGGCGTTCCAGTCCGAGAGGAGCGGGAAGTTGAGGTCGAGCGCCTGCATCCAAGCGATGTGCGTCCACGGCGAGTCGCGCGAGATCGCAAACGGGCGGACGCCGATGCGGCGGAACTCCTCGCTCCTGTCACGCAGGAGCTCCATCTCGCTCGTTCAGGTCGAGGACCAGTCGAAGAGATAGAAGAGGAGCAGGAACGGGCCTTCGGCGGCCACCTCCCGCAGCCGCACCTGCTCGCGCGGTGCGAGCCAGACCTGGGCATCGGGAATGCGGTCGCCGACGACGAGCACGCCGCGAGCTTAAAGAACCACGATTGCGACGTCGCGTGCGGCCGGCGCGATCCGCTTCTTCAGCCAGACCCGTCCCGTGCCGTCGAGTTCCGTCAGCATCCCGCTCGAAAGCGACGAAGTCGCCACGATGCCCCCTGAGAGCCCAAGGTTGAACGAACCGACGGGCGTCCGAACTACCCGGAGGAGGCGGCCGGTCCGGATCGCCGTGATTCGGAGCGTTCCATCTTTCCCGCTCGTCACGTAGGCGTGGCGCGCGCGCGAGAACGGGTCGAACGCAACGTGCTGCGGAGGCGTTCCCGCCGCCAGCGTGCGCAGGAGGCGTCCGCCAGCGCTGAAGATTCCTACGCGCGAGCGGTCGTCGTAGGTGACCCAGACGCGGCCGTCGGGCGCGAAGGCGAGATCGTGCGCGAGCCCTCGCGGGTCAACCCGGCCGATCAACTTTGGCTGCGCCGGTCGCGACGAGTCCACGACGACGATTCTGCGTGCGTCTTCACCGAGCGCGATCCAGAGCCTCTGCTGGTCCGGGCTGAACGACATGTGGTGGGCGCCGTGGCCCACGAAGGTCTTCCAGACGAGTCGGTCACGAGTGAGCGAGATCACAGCGAGCTGGCCACGACCGTCGTCGGTCACATAGGCCCAGCGGCAATCGGGCGAGATCGCGGCGATGTGCGGGGAGGCGAAGCCGCGGAAAATCCTCCGGACCCGAAGGCGTCGCGGGTCGACGAGCGTCACAGCGCCGCCTCGCGTGCTCACGACGACCGCCCGGTTTTCGCACGCCTCGACATTCTGTGGATCGGCAGGCATCGTCAGGCGCCGCAGCACCCGTCCCGACGGCAGCTCGACCGCTACTAGCTGATTCTGTGTCTCCGCCGTCACGAGGGCGACCGGAATACCCCCCGCCGAAGTGCTTCTGGCGGCTCCAATCGGTGTGAGAGCTACCGCGAGTGCGCAGACAGCGACGCGTTTCATCGAGGCGCCAGCTCGAGTACGGCCGCTGCGTATCGTCGTGCGGCCGTAGATGAAAGGCGTCCGGGCGGGAGTTCGACCACAAACGAGGCTCCCCGCTGGAAACGGCGGTTCTGCCACTGCGGCGCCGACCCCGGCGGCCAGTGAAGTGCCCGGAAGCGAACGCGGGCTGCGGCGGCGAACGCGCGCGCGGCCGGAGCGCTACGTCCCC
>JBIOYJ010000196.1:0-6935 GCA_044870105.1 Gaiellaceae bacterium
ACCTGCTGGCGCTTCGCGGGCGCGCCGACGAGCCGCTGGCCGTCACTCGTGAAGGCGACGACGGACGGCGTGGTTCGGCCGCCCTCCGCATTCGGGATGACGGTCGGCTCGCCGCCCTCGAGCACGGCCATCGCCGAGTTGGTCGTCCCGAGGTCGATACCAATTGTCTTTGCCATGCTGAAAGACTCCTCCGTTTCCGTGGTTTCTTGCGCTGAGAAAATCTAAGCCTGAGTGTATCAAGTCATGGACGCCGTGCAAGCCTGCGCAGGACGGCGGCTGCAGCCGGCTCCGCGAGCACGATTCCGCCCAGGATCAGCGCGCACCCGCCCCAGCCGCGGAGTCCCAGCCGATCGTCCGCGAGCAGGTAGCCGAAAAGACCCGCCCACACCGTCTCGAGCGCGAAGATCAGCGCGATCCGCGTCGCGCTGATCCGCCGCTGCGCCCAGGCCTGGATCAGATAGGCAAGCGCGCTCGCGAAGACCCCGGTGACGACGAGGGCCGACCACACCGTCCAGCCGCTCGGCGCCTCCAGCTCGCCGAGGGCCAGGGCGATGACGGCACAGGCGACGGCGACGGTCAACATCTGCAGGAAGGCAAGCGCGGTTGGGTCGTAGCGGGCGGCAAAACGCTCGACGAGCACGATCTGCAGCGCCTGCGCGGCGGTGCTCGCGAGGACGAGCAGGTCGCCGGCGGTCGAACCGGCATGCACGCCGGTGAGGAGCGCGAGTCCGACCGTCGAAAGCGCCACTCCTCCGCAGACGGAGGGCCCGATTCGATGGCGGAACAGAGCCGTGGCGAAGAGCGGCGTCAGCACCACGTACATGCCGGTGATGAAGCCGGTGCTGGAGACCGTCGTGCGCTGCAGGCCGGCGGTCTGGAGCGCGAAGCCCGCGCCGAGTAGGGCGCCGAGCACCACTCCCGCGGCGATGCCCCGCCCCTCCAGGCGGCGTACGGCGGCGGCGGCAGGCAGGACCAAGGTTCCGCTCGCGATCGCGAAGCGGACAGCCATGAACGCGAACAGCGGGTAGACCTCGACCGCGTCCTTGACTTGCACGAACGTCACGCCCCAGACGGCGGTGACGGCTATGAGCGCGATGAGCGGCACACCTAGACGCTAAGACGGACACGCGGGCAAAGCCCGCATGTCCTTCCATGTCGGCACCGCAAGCGGTGCCTCAGCCTGGGCGAAGGTGACGCCCCAGACGGCCGTGACGAGAATCAGCGCGAGGGCCGCCACGCGCGGATTCTCCCGTTACTGCTTGACGGCTAGCGCACGTATGCCGGCGGCCCGTGCCAGTGCTTTGTGGGGTCGAAACCCCAACGCCCCACGAGATCGACCTCGGGCACGTCTTCCTCATGCCGATACGACCAGACGCTCTCGCCGTCTGCATAGACCTCGAGGGCCTGCACGGCGCCTTCGCGCCGCGGATCGTGCTCGGCTAGATAAGAGAAGACGAACTCGACGACATCGTCGAAGCTCTCGGATGCGTAGCGCAGGCCAAGGTCAGTTTCGCTCTTCGTGAGCTCGTGAACCTCATAGCTGACCGGCCGGGCCGCACGGCCGAAGATCGTCTCGGCCATGCCATTCTCCTTTCGAGACTGATTTCGACCGGCGGCGAAGGCCTTGCCATCCCTCGGCCGGAGGATAAGAAAAGGGCCTCTCCGCGTGAGAGGCCCTTTCAGAGAGCGATGCGGGAGGATCTCAGATGGGTTCTTGACCCTCCTCACCCTGATGCGGCTGGTGCGTCGTCTCGGCCCAGTCGGCATCTTTTGATTCCTCCGAGGCTTCCTCGTCGATTCGCTGCTGGGTCGGATTCCGACCCTCCTCGTCGATCGACTCCTCGCCGCTTTCCAAGTCCTTGTCGGTCATCGGGCCCTAGCCGCTCTCGCCGCCGGTCTCTTCGCCGCCCATGCCGCCGCCTTCCTCGCCGCCGCCTTCCTGGCCGCCGCCTTCCTGGCCGCCGCCGATCCCTTCGTCAGAGCCGCCGCCCTGCTCTCCGCCTTCCTGGCCTTCTTGTTCCCACTCGGACATACAGCCCTCCTTCGGGGTTGTGTAGGCGCGAAAATTCCGCGTGGCTGCAAGCGCGAAACCTCGGGTACGCTCCTCGCGATGGAGCCGCTCGTCGATTCCTGGGGCCGCGAGATCAAGTCCGTGCGCGTCTCGGTGACGGACAAGTGCAACTTCCGCTGCCGCTACTGCATGCCGGCGGAAGGGCTCGAGTGGCTGCCACGCGACGAGGTGCTCTCATTCGAGGAGATCGCGCGGCTGGTCGCGATCCTCTCGCGCATGGGCGTCGAGGAGGTCCGGCTGACGGGCGGCGAGCCGCTCGTGCGCCGTGACCTGCCCGTGCTGGTGAAGATGCTCGCGCGAATTCCGGGCGTCCACGACCTCTCGCTCACCACGAACGGCGTCCTGCTGGACAGGCTCGCCGAGCCGCTCGTTCGCGCCGGGCTCCGGCGGCTGAACGTCTCGCTCGACTCGCTCTCGCACGTGCGCTTTGCCGAGATCACCCGCCGTGACGCGCTCGACCGGGTGCTCGCCGGCCTCGAGGAGGCCGAGCGCCATCCCGAGCTGCGGCCGATCAAGGTCAACTGCGTGGCGATGAAGGGATTCACCGAGGAAGAAGTGCCCGCGCTCGCCGAGCTCGCACGGCGGAAGCCGTACGTCGTGCGGTTCATCGAGTTCATGCCCCTGGACGCCGACGAGGCCTGGCGCGACGACGACGTGCTCACGGGCGACGAGATCCGCGCGCTGATCGAGGAGCGGTGGCCGCTCGAGGAGATTCCGGCGAAGCCGTCCTCCACCGCGCGGCGCTTCCGTTTCGCCGACGGCGCCGGCGAGATCGGATTCGTGAATCCGGTGTCGGAGCCATTCTGCTCCAGCTGCGACCGGATCCGGCTGACCGCCGATGGGCAGCTGAGGACCTGCCTGTTTTCGCGGCGCGAATGGGATCTGAAGACCCCGCTTCGCGACGGCCGGTCGGACGCCGGGGTCGAAGAGCTGATCCGCTTTGCCGTGCGGCACAAGGAGCTGAAGCACAAGATCAGCGACCCCGGTTTCGTCCGCGCAAGCCGGTCGATGTCACAAATCGGCGGCTAGTAGTAGCTCAAGCTCAGCCCTGATTCACCTGCGCGTTCCCGCTCAGCTCGCCGGCCGCGCCCGTGAAACCGGCGCCGCTGACGTCGACCGTGTCCGGGGGATCGCCGGCCCCCTCACCGTTGTCCTGGACGGTCACCCGGAACGAGCACGCCGTCCCCTCGGGCGCGGTGCGGTTGATGCATTCGCCGGAGAAGGTGGCGGTGTTGCCCGTCACGACGAGATCGCTGACAACGACGCTGTGCACGATGTCGCCGCTCTCGCGGTTGACGAACTGCCACTCGCCCGTGACCTCGCCTCCCTCCTCCTTTCGCTGGACGACGAAGCCGGTGTTCGCACCCGTTCCCTCGATCGAGCCGCCGCCGGTCACCTTGGCCGCCGGCGGAGCGGGGATCGTCTGGAAGAGGTCGGAGACGAAGAACTCGTTGAAGTCGGCGGGCTGCCCGGCCAGACCAGGCTCGTTCAGAGCGACGCCCGCGCGGCCGTGATCCAGGAAGACGCCGTCCGGGGTCTCGATGCGCGCGTCATAGAAGGCCTCGATCCCGAACGACCTGAAGAAATCGGTGCAGAGACCGAGACCGGTGGCAAGGAACCCCGGAGGCGCGAGCCGCTTCGTGCCGGTGACCCGATTCGGTGCGGAGTCGATCACGAAGCTGGCGCTGAAGCTCGTCGCCGGAACGAAGAAGCCCGGGACCGGCTGCGGGCCGATCGTCACCACCCCGGTCTCCATGAACGAGCCGACATAGGGCGGGCCGGAGATCCCGGTGACGCTGTAGCTGATCGTCGAATTTCCGGCCGTGTCGCAGTTCGACGTGACCTGCGGCTGACCGGTCAGAAACTCCCCGGTCAGCGTGGCGGGGGGCGTCTGTGCCGCCCCCGGCGTCGCGAGCGCGCAGGCCACCACCGCCAGCGCGAGCAACATTTTCCCAAAGTGCCGCATGGCTTCTCCCCTTTTGACGTCGTAAATCTCACCGTCCCGGCAGGACCGCAAACCTCGGCGCTTTCGGCCACGCCCGCTCGGCGGTTTAGAATTCCACGGTCCCGTGACCCCGTCCACGCGATGACGTCGATCGCCGCCGCCGGCCGCCGTGTCCTCCCTCGTGGGTGGGGCGATTTCGCGCGCCAGCTCGCGATCTGGTTCGGCTTCCTCGCCGTCTACCAGGTCGCGCGGGGCATCGCTGACCGCAATCCCGCCCGCGCCTTCGAGAACGGGCTCAAGGTGATCGGAGTCGAGCAGCACGCCAACGCGTTGTTCGAGACCTCCGTCCAGCGGATCACGGATTCGTCGAGCTTCCTCGCGGGGCTGGCCTCCTGGACGTACTGGAACTCGGAATTCACCGTGGTCGGGATCGCGCTGTTGTGGGTGTACCTGCGCCGCCACGACGCCTTCACCAAGTTCCGCAACGCCGTGCTGCTCGCGAACGTGATCGGCCTCGTCGGCTACGTGATCTGGCCGACCGCGCCGCCGCGAATGTTCCCCGACTTCGGGTTCGTGGACACGCTCGCGGACTTCGGCAGCCTCAACCACGGCAGCGGCCTGATCGAGTTCGCGGCGAACCCGTATGCGGCGATGCCGAGCCTGCACGCGGCCGACGCCCTCATCGTCGGCCTCTGCCTCGCGGCCGTGTGCCGTAGCCGCATCGCGAAGGCGGTCTGGCTGCTGTGGCCGGCATGGGTCTGGTTCTCGGTGATGGCGACCGGCAACCACTTCTGGCTCGACGTGGTGGCCGGGGTGGCGGTTGCGGTCGTCGCGGTCGGCGTCGTCTACAGGCGTGAGCTTCGGCGCTTCGCGGCGCGCCCTGCGGTCACCTAGAGTCCCGAATCCGTGAGCCTTCCTGCAACTCTGAAGGAGGGGTATACCCGCGGCACGCGCCGCCTCGCGGCGCGCTCGATCACCGGCCTGGCGCAGACCCGGCTCTCTCCCAACGTGCTGACCGCTGCGGGCGTCGCGCTGTGCGTCGCCGCGGCCGCGCTGATCCCGTTCGAGAACCGCAGCGAGCTGGCCTTCTACTGGGGCGCCGCGGCGCTCTTCATCGTGGGGTCGATCCTCGACATCCTCGACGGCGCGCTCGCGCGGCAAAGCGGCCGGGCGACGCCGTTCGGCGAGTTCGTGGACTCGATCTCCGACCGCGTGAGCGAGGGCTTCGTGCTCGGAGCCGTGGCGTTCGTCTTCGCCCGCGGCGGCCACGAGATCGCGGCCACGTTCTGCGTCGCGGCCGTGGCCGGCTCGTTCCTCGTCTCGTACGCGCGTGCCAAGGCGGAGCTTCTGGGACTGAAGGGCGACGTCGGGATCGGCAGTCGCGCCGAGCGCGTCGTGGTCATCTCGGGCGGCCTCATCCTCGCGCCGTGGGGCGTCCTGCCCTGGGCGATCTACTTCCTCACGGCGACGGCCTGGGTTACCGTTCTGCAGCGCGTGCTATCAGTCCGGCGACAACTTCATCGGAGTTAGGTAAACTGCTATCAGCGCGATGGCTGATAGCAGAACTCGAAAGAGCGTGATCGTGCGGATGCCGCCGCGGCTCAAGCGGCGGCTGGCTCTCGAGACCGCGCAGCGCCACGGGAACATGAACGACATCGCCGTCGGAATCCTCGGCGAGCGCTACGGCGTTCCCGTCGATCCGACCGGCCGCCGAAGCACGACCCCGGGCGCCAGCGGCGTCGTCGTGCTGCGCATGCCCGAGGCGCTCAAGCGCTCGCTGAAGGCCGAGGCGCGAAAGTCGAAGACCACGACCAACGACCTGATCGTTCGGGCACTCTCGGAGAGCCTGGGCGTCGAGGGGAGAAAGGAAACGATGGCCTCAACGAATGGGAAGGGGAACGGACGCGTGCGCTCCGGCGACAAGGTTCGCGTCGCGATCATCGGCGTCGGCAACTGTGCGTGCTCGCTCGTGCAGGGCGTCGAGTACTACAAGGATGCGAAGGCCGACGAGTTCGTACCCGGGCTGATGCACGTCGACCTCGGCGGCTATCACGTCGGCGACATCGAGTTCACCGCCGCGTTCGACGTCACGACCGACAAGGTCGGCAAGGACCTCGCCGATGCCATGTGGGCGCACCCGAACGACACCTACAAGTTCGCCGACGTCCCCAAGACCGGCATCAAGGTCTCGCGTGGCATGACCCACGACGGGATCGGCAAGTACCTCTCCGAGGTCGTCGAGAAGGCCCCCGGCGAGACGGAGGACGTCGTCGGCATCCTCAAGGAAACCGGCACGGACGTCGTGGTCAACTACCTCCCCGTGGGCTCCGAGGAAGCCACCAAGTGGTACACGGAGCAGATTCTCTCCTCCGGCTGCGCGATGGTGAACTGCATGCCGGTCTTCATCGCGCGCGAGGCCTACTGGCAGCGACGCTTCGAGCAGGCCGGAGTGCCGATCATCGGCGACGACATCAAGTCCCAGGTCGGCGCGACGATCACGCACCGCGTGCTCACCAGCCTCTTCCGGGAGCGCGGTGTGCGCCTGGACAAGACGATGCAGCTCAACGTCGGCGGGAACTCCGACTTCCTCAACATGCTCGAGAGGGAGCGGCTCGAGTCGAAGAAGATCTCGAAGACGAACGCCGTCACCTCGATGCTCGACTACGACATCGGCGAGAAGAACGTGCACGTCGGCCCGTCGGACTACGTGCCCTGGCTGACCGACCGCAAATGGGCCTACATCCGCATGGAGGGCTCGGCCTTCGGCGACGTGCCGCTCAATGTCGAGCTCAAGCTGGAGGTCTGGGACTCCCCCAACTCGGCCGGCATCGTCATCGACGCCGTGCGGCTCGCCAAGCTCGCGCTCGTGAACGGGATCGCCGGGGCGCTCGAGGGCCCCAGCGCCTATCTGATGAAGTC
>JBIOYJ010000197.1:0-3057 GCA_044870105.1 Gaiellaceae bacterium
CGGCGCCGAGGAGGGGGCCGCGTTTCTCGCGGGGGGCCAGACGCTGCTCCGGGATCTGAAGCATCACCGGCGAACGCCCACGAGCCTCGTGAAGATCTCCGGCGTCCTTCCCCGGGTGATCGACCCCCGTGACGGCGGGATCACGATCGGGGCCGGCGCGACGCACGCCGAAATCGCCGTCTCGGAGGTCGTTCGGGAGCGGCTGCCGGCGCTGGCCGGCCTGGCAGCACACATCGGCGACCCGGCGGTGCGGCACCGGGCCACGTTGGGCGGTGCCGTCGTCGCCCACGAGGTCGCGGGCGACTATCCCCCCGCCTGCCTCGCGCTCGGCGCGACGGTGCACACGACGGGGCGGGACCTCGCCACTGCCGAGTTCTTCGCTGGCTCCGGCCGGACGGCGCTCGAACCGGGGGAGATCGTCACCGCCGTGACGTTCCCCGCGCCCGCGAAGGCGGCCTACGTCAAGTTTCTGAATCCGGCCGCGCGCTACGCCATGGCCGGGGTGTTCGTGGCGCTCGCGGCGGACGGCCGCCCCCGCCTTGCCGTCACGGCCACACGCGCCGACGGCGCATTCCGCTGGCGGGAGGCGGAGGCGGCGCTCGCCGCGACGTTCGTCGCCGACGCGCTTCGAGAGGTGCGCATGCCGCTCGGTGGCCTGGCGGAGGACCTGTTCGCCGACGCGGCCTATCGGGGACGCCTCGCGGAGGCGCTCGCCCGCAGGGCGGTGGCCCTCGCCAGCGGTCCCGCTCCGGGCGTCGCGGTGTTCTCGCACGGATCGCGCCTGCGGAGTGGCGGCTCCTCCGAACCGGATCCGATATTCGGGAGGTAAAGCTATGAGCGCTGGTCGGCCTCGCGATCTCGGCATGGCCCCCCGGACCATCGAAACTCCCGCTCTCACATTCCAGGCGCTCGAGGAGGGCGACGGGCCGCTCGTGCTCTGCCTTCATGGCTTCCCCGACGACGCGCGCACGTGGCGGCATCAAGTCCCGGCGCTGGTCGGCGCGGGCTACCGCGTGGTCGCGCCCTTCATGCGCGGCTATGCGCCAACTTCCCGGCCCGCCGACGGCCGCTACGACGCGGTGGCGCTCGGCGAGGACGTGGCGGCGCTGCTGGAGGCGCTTGGCGCCGACGACGCCATCGTGATCGGCCACGACTTGGGCGCCGCGGCGACCTACTTCGGCGCGCTGCTGGCGCCGCAGCGTATCCGGCGGATCGTCACGCTCGCCATCCCGTACGGTCCGGCCTTGTTCCGCGCACTGCGAGAGAGTTACGCACAGCAGCGGCGCAGCTGGTACATGATGCTCTTCCAGCATCGGCTCGCTGAGGAAGCGCTCGCGCGCGACGACTTCGCGATGATCGCGCATCTATTCAGCGACTGGTCACCCGGCTGGACCGTGCCGAGCGAGACGCTGGAGGCAGTGAAGGAGACGTTCCGGACGCCGGGCACGCTGGAGGCTGCGCTGGGCTATTACCGCGCCATCATGGGCCCGGTGTTCGACGACCCGTCAGGGGTCGACGCCTTGCTGCAGAGCATCAGCGCCCCGCTCCAAGCGCCGGCCCTGTACCTGCACGGCGCCGACGATGGCTGCATCGGCCGCGAGCTCGCCGAGGGCATGGGCGCGTATTTCCCGGGCGGCCTCAGCACGGAGATCGTGCCCGGCGCCGGTCACTTCCTGCACCAGGAGCGGCCGGACGCCGTCAATCGGGCCATTCTCGACTTCCTGGTGAGTTGAATGGCGTGCGGCTCGGAGTGCTGTGCGATTCGATCTTGCCTCGCCCCGCGCGGCCGGTCGCCCGAAAAGCAGTCTCGACGCGAGGTCGGTGTGCTGCATGCCAACAGGCGGCGCTCTCCGGGCGAAAAGCGCGGTTTCAAGGGGAAAATTCGCGCGCCAATGCTCCGAAGACGGAGCGAATCATCGCCATTTCCCGGTTTTTCAGCAGCCTGCCAATCGTTCTATGCGGTTGGTAAGCGCACCGTACTCGCCGTCCGTGCCTCGAGCGCCCTCGGACTTGCCCCCACAGTCCCGCTTCGCTCGACCGGCTCCCCCGCAAGCGGGGGACCAAATCCCTGGGGCGACCAACGCTCCGCTTCGTGTTATGCTGAACCAACCGCGATCGGAGGCTCACATTGTCTGTCCGCACAGTGATCTTCATAGCGGACTACCGGCCTGAAGATTGGCCGGAGATCGTGCGCCACAATGTCGGCCTCGACGACACCTTCGAGGAGTGGCGCGAAGCAGCGACCGAGGCCGCCCGGGCGCTGCCGCGCGCGTTTGAGGTCCGGCGCGTGCTGATCACGCCTGAGGACTTCGAGCGCGAGCGCACGCGCCTCGGCCGACGCCTGAAACCGGACGACCGCTCCCGGTTCGTGATGGAGCTTGGCACGGCGCGATCGGGCGACGATTCGGGGCTGCCGGGCTTGCCCAAGGGGACGCCGCGTTAACGCTGGAGGCCGCGGGCCAGACGAAAATCGGCCGGTTTCCGATGGGATGAGCGCCAGACTGCGGCGCCTGGCGCCCGTGGGGCGCGCTTCGCCATGGGGAGCCGGGCGCCCATATTACCCGCAGAACCGGAATGGAGTGAGCACATGTCGACGGAGCGCGCTGTTTTGGCTGGCGGATGCTTCTGGGGCGTCCAGGATCTCATCCGCAAACTTCCCGGCGTGATCGGCAGCCGCGTGGGTTATTCGGGCGGCGACGTGCCGAACGCCACCTACCGCAATCATGGCGCGCACGCCGAAGCCGTGGAGATCGTTTTCGACCCTGAGAGGATCACGTATCGCGACTTGCTGGAGTTCTTCTTCCAGATTCACGACCCGACGACACTCAACCGTCAGGGCAACGACCGCGGGACGAGCTATCGCTCGGCCATCTTCTACGTGAACGACGAACAAAAGCGCATCGCCGAAGACACGATCGCCGATGTCGACGCTTCAGGGCTGTGGCCCGGCAAGGCGGTGACCGCCGTCGAACCCGTGGGTCCGTTCTGGGAAGCCGAGCCGGAACACCAGGATTATCTCCAGCGCATTCCGGACGGCTACACCTGCCACTTCGTCCG
>JBIOYJ010000198.1:0-2502 GCA_044870105.1 Gaiellaceae bacterium
TGCGGCTGGTTCAGGAGGCGAGGGGCCGTGGAGGCGAGTAGCCGTCGAAATGGGGCCGCTTCCCGATAGCCCGGCCGCGTGCGCTCGGCGACGCTGGCAGTAACAGAAAGGAGCGCGAGATGAAGGATCGCTCTTTTGTGCCGGCAAGGCTTTGCGCATCTGCGGCGGGGCCCGCGACCGATGAATCCTGACGTCTTTATCACGATCGTCTTCTCATCCTTCGTCTTCCTGGTAGGCGTCGCAGGAGCGCTCTTCGTGACGGTGACGGTGGTGCGCGGTCGTCGCCGCGCCGATGTGAGTCTCAGTCCTCCCCCCGACGGGGCGGATGCGCGTTCTCCGCAACCGGTGGTCGCGCCCTCGCGGGCGCTTCACTCGGAGCGCCCAGCGGTCGGGCGGGTGTGGCGGTCATGACGGCTCGCGTTCGCCGCGGGAGCGCCAAGACGACCATCGCCGCGACCTACGCCTCGACCGGCGTCGTTTTGCTCGCGCTCACGCTCCTCGTCGCCTTCCTGCTCGAGCCGCCGCTACTTGGCTGGGTCGGCTTCGCGGTCGTGTGCGCGATCGTCTTGAGCTTGGGGACGGTCGCGACGATCGCGTTTCCGCGCATGCGCGTCAACCCACAGCGCCGGGCCGTCGCACTCGACCATCAATCGCGGCTGCTTGTCGTCGCAGACGAGCATTGCGGCTCGCCAGCGCTCTGGCAGGAGATCTACGCGCGCCTCGACGGCGCGGTCACGGTCCATCTCGTGGTCCCGGTACGCGTTTCGCACCTGCACTACTTGACGAATGACGAGCGCGAAGAATCGCGCGACGCCGAGGATCGCGCACGGCTCGCGATCGAATTGCTCCGCCAACGCGGCGTCTCCGTCAGCGGAGGAGTCGGCAGCGACGATCCGCTCGAGTCGATGACTGATGCGCTCGGGTCGTTCCCCACGACCCGCGTGCTGCTGGCGACCTCCACGCAAGACGACTCGTATTGGATGGAGCAGGGGCTCGTGGCCAAGGCTCAAGCGTTGACGCCGCTCCAGGTCGACCACGTCGTCGTTCCCCCGACACCAACCACAGATCGCGGTCGGAGGCACCACAGATCGCGGTCGGAGGCTCGCTCGACAATGACGCGCGTCTCGGCAGAGCCCGCAAGCAAGCCGCGGCGCCGTCGCTTGCAAGGCCAGCTTCGCGCTCGGCAGAGCGGCCGCCGGTCCGAGAGTGGTAGCCCCGGCCTGGGCCGCTTGCCGCTCGGCCAAAGTGCGTGATCGCCGGTGCCCTAGCGGCATGTGCTGGCCCCGACCGCCTGTTCCGTCGAGAAAGAGGTGATCGCGGTGTCGCAGCAGGGTCAGCTGATCCGACTGAAGAGCACGGCTCGGGACGGAGAGCCGCTCTGGGCGTACCGCTACCGGACAGGCGGCCGAAACTCGGAGCGAGTACAGCGCGGCGGGTTTACCTCGGAGCGGGACGCCGCGGAGGCGTTGCAGCGCGAGCTCGAGCGCTTGCGTCGACAACGGCGAGTCGCGGGGTCGCTGACCCTCGCTGAATTGGTGGACGCGTACCTCGCGCAGCACGACGTCGAGCCGGTGACCATCGAGAAGCTGCGTAGGCTGCTCGCAAAGGCGGTTGCCGTCTTCGGCGATCGACCGGTCGGCGAACTTCGCTCGGAGGAGATCGCCGGCTGGCGGATCGCGCTCTCAGCCGGCTACCGCTTCGACGCGACGCAGGCGCTGCGACAGGTGCTCGCGCGGGCCGTGATCTGGGGAATGATCGACTCTAACCCGGCGAAGCTCGGGGTCGACAACCCCTCGCCGCGGCGCAGGGAGCAGCGCCCGTTCGAGTCCTGGGCGGAACTCGATGCGGTCGCCGCGAATCTCGCTCCCCGCTACAGGCCGATGGTGATCTTAGCCGCTGCGACTGGGCTTCGCCCGGCCGAGTGGCTCGCGCTCGAATGGCGCGACATCGACGTGGAGGCCCGCGTCGTCTACGTCCACCGCTCGTTCACGAAGGGTCGCTTGAAATGCCCGAAGACGGCGGCGAGCCGCCGAGCGGTGCCGCTGCAGACGATCGCGCTCGACGCGATCGAACAGCAGGCGTCAAGCCGGCAGAGTGCACTCGTGTTTCCCGCCGAGCGGGGCGGTTTCGCCTATTTGGGCCGTTTTCGCGGCCGCTCCATTTGCCACCGGTTGCCACCGGTTGCGACCGCTCGGCTCCATAAACGCTCCATCCGTGATTGATGCGGGGCCGGTGTGCGGCAGGCTCGAGTGAGAGGGCGCTCGCCCACCCTCGAGTACTGTCCGCGGATGGCGCATTACCTGTTCAATTTCTCCGGCGGAGACCGACGGCAGGCCATTGCACTTCTCCGGGCGAAGATGTGGGGGGTCGGTCGCAACGAGCGACATCGTGACGCGCTTGCCCCCGCCGATCTCGCCCTGATCTACCTGTCAGCCCCCGAGGCCGAGTTCATCGGTCGCGCCGAGCTCGCGACAGCGGTCCATGAATGGACACCCTCGGAGG
>JBIOYJ010000199.1:0-4125 GCA_044870105.1 Gaiellaceae bacterium
CCGGGTGGGGAGCTACGACGTCGCCTTCCGGCTGGAGGAAAACCACTGGAACGGAACCGTCGCACCGCAGCTCGTGGTCAAGCGCGTGTTCGACGCGCACGGGCGCTACGCCGAGCTGCGCGCGTGGCTGACAGGGGAATGGCGGAAGAAACCCGACGATCGGTCAGCCGACGCGCAGACGATCTTCCGGGAGCTGGAGCTGAAGGAAGACGCCGGGAAGGCGCACCTCCTCGATTCGCCCAGTTTTCGCTCGTTGCTCGGAGCCGAGCCGCTCGCCAAAGCGGCGTGACCGCGCCCCAAATCGAGCCGGCGGCGTTCCGTGTCGCGTACGACCTTTCATTGCGAGCGATCGACGACCAGGCACGTGTCCTCGAAAGCCTGCGTTCGCGTGCCGGCACACTCTTCGCGGTGACAGCTTTAGTCACATCGTTTCTGGGCGGTCAGGCGCTGTCCCGAGTTGTTCGGAGCACCGATCAGCTCGAAATCGTGTCCTCGACTGGCGCAGCGATTGGGGCATTCATCGTCGTCGCGCTGCTGACGCTGGCGATCTTGCTGCCTTACCGTTTCAGGTTCAGCATCAGCGCGGGCGAGATGATCCGGATCGCCGAAAAGCGGGGGAAGGAGGCGCCTGTAACCCAGACTGAGATTTACCGCGGCTCGCGCTGCGTCACGAGAAGATGTACGACAACAACACTCGCTGGGTCCGGATCCTGTTCTGGTGTTTTCGCCTCGCTATCCTGTTTCTGGTGGTTGAAGTCTCAGCCTCGATCGTTGTGCTGTGGAGAATGCAGCCATGAACAAGACAGGATCGGGTAACCCGAAACCGCAGCCGCAGTGGCCGGACATCAGCAAGCCTGATACCCGCGGTGGCGGCGGTGGCACGCAGACGAAGTAGAAGGGCTTAGCGAACCGTGCTCAAGCCGGCGCGGTAGACGCGTCGCGGGCGCCAAGGCCGCGCGGCTCGCGCGGCGTCGTCGAGCGAGACCAACAGCCTCACCAGCACGACTTCCTTTCGATGAGTCCGACGGCGCCTGAGCATGGACATACCCCGTTCTTCGGAGGAAGGCCCACTCCTCTTGACTGGTCTCTGGGGCGGAATTTGGCCTCAGAGGCCGGGAGTACACTGTGAACGTGACCGTCCTCGAAGCAGGTGAGAAGCATCAGGAGCTCCTCGCGGAGCTGATCGCCGACGTCGCGGTGTACAACCCGGACGTCGACAAAGACCTGCTCACGCGCGCTTTTCGCTTCGCGGCCCAGGCGCATGAGGGCCAGCAGCGGCGTTCGGGCGAGGACTTCATCCAGCATCCCTGGTCGGTCGCGAAGATCTGCGCCGAGCTCCGGCTGGACGAGCAGACAATTGCGGCCGCGCTGCTCCACGATGTCGTCGAGGACACGGACACCGACGCGAAGGAGCTGCGCAACGAGTTCGGAGACGAGATCGCGCAGCTCGTCGAGGGCGTCACCAAGCTGACGCGAATTCAGTTCCAAAGTCGCGAGCAGGCCGAGGCCGAGAACTACCGCAAGATGATCGTCGCGATGGCGGAGGACCCGCGAGTGATGCTGATCAAGCTCGCGGACCGCCTCCACAACATGCGGGCGATCGAGTACCTCGGCAAGCAGAAGCAGCTGCAGAAGGCGCGCGAGACGCTCGAGGTCTACGCGCCGCTCGCGCACCGCCTGGGCATCCACGCGATGAAGTGGGAGCTCGAAGATCTCGCGTTCGAGCGGCTCCACCCGCGCAAGTACGAGGAGATCAAGACGATGGTTGCCGAGCGCCGCGCGGAGCGGGAGGAACGCGTCAACGAGGCCGCAGCCGTCCTGCAGAAGGAGCTCGACAAGGTCGACATCCCGGCCGACATCTCGGGCCGCGCGAAGCACTTCTTCTCGATCTACGACAAGATGGCCAAGAAGGGCCGGGAGTTCAACGAGATCTACGACCTCACGGCGCTGCGCGTGATCGTGGAGCGCTCCGGGGACGAGGGGACGCGCGACTGCTACGGCGCGCTCGGCCTGATCCACGCCCTCTGGAAGCCGATGCCCGGCCGGTTCAAGGACTACATCGCGATGCCGAAGGTGAACGGCTACCGCGCCCTACACACGACCGTGATCGGCCCGCAGGGCGTGCCGCTCGAGATTCAGGTGCGCACCCGCGAGATGCACCGGACCGCGGAGCTCGGGATCGCCGCGCATTGGCGGTTCGACAAGAGCGGGCGGAAAGTCGCGGACGATGAGTGGCTGGAGTGGGTCAAGCAGCTGACCGACTCGGCCAAGGACGAGGCCGATCCGCTCGAGTTCATGAAGACGACGCAACGCGACTTCTTCGACGAGGAGGTCTTCGTCTTCACGCCGAAGGGCGAGCTCAAGACCCTGCCCTCGGGGGCGACGCCGATCGACTTCGCCTACGCGGTCCATACCGACGTCGGCCATCGCACCGTCGGCGCAAAGATCAACGGCCGGATCGTCCCGCTCCATTACCGCTTGAAGAGCGGCGACCGCGTCGAGATCCTGACCTCGAAGGCCGGCCGCGGCCCGTCCCGCGACTGGCTTTCGCTCGCGGCCTCCTCGCGCGCGCGAAACAAGATTCGGCACTGGTTCTCGCGTGAGACGCGCGAGGAAACCGAGAAGAAGGGCCGTGACGCGCTCGAGGAGTCGCTGAAGAAGCAAAAGCTTCCGTACAAGAAGATCGCCGGCTCGCCGCTCCTCGCGCAGGTGATTCGCGAGGCAGGGTTCAAGAAGGCGGAGGACTTCTACATCGCTCTCGGCGCGGGCAAGCTCCAGCCGGGGCACATCGTCAACAAGGTCATCCAGGGCCTGAAGACGACCGAGGTCGCCGCCGAGGAAGCCGTGCCGAAGGCGCCGAAGGCGCACCGCGCCGCGCCGGGCGACGCGCTCGGAATCAAGGTGAAGGGCGTCGAGGACGTCCTCGTGCGGCTCGCCAAGTGCTGCACGCCTGTTCCGGGCGACGAGATCGTGGGCTACATCTCGCTCGGCAAAGGGATCACGATCCATCGCGCCGACTGCTCCAACGTCAAGGCGCTGAAGCGAAACCCGGAGCGGTTCACGACCGTCGACTGGGACGGCGGCGCGAGCCGGAGCTTCCGCGTGCACATCGCGGTCGATTCCTGGGACCGTCCCCGGCTGCTCGAGGACGTGGCGCGGACTTTCGCCGAGCACGGCGCCAACATCGTCGAGTACGGCGGCCACGTCGACGATCAGCTCGCCAAGAACTGGTACGTCGCAGAGGTAGGTGACGTGAAGTCGCTCCGCGGGCTGCTGACCGCCCTTCGTAACGTCGACGCCGTCTTCGACGCCTACCGCGTGACGCCCTCATAACCGAGCGGATCCATCCGGTCGCCCTCGGCTTCAGCGCCGCGGCCGATGCCTACGAGCGCGGACGCCCGGACTATCCGCGGGACGCGATCGATTGGCTGGCGGAACGCCTCGGACTAAGCCCCGGCATGAAGGTCGTCGATCTTGCTGCGGGTACAGGGAAGCTGACGCGGCAATTGGTGCCGACCGGCGCCAAAGTGATCGCCGTGGAGCCTCTGGCCGAGATGCGGGCGAAGCTCGAGGAGGCGCTGCCGGCCGTCGAGGCGCTCGAGGGAACTGCCGAGTCGATGCCGTTGGGCGACGGTTCGGCCGACGCGGTCACGGTCGCGCAGGCCTTCCACTGGTTCGACGTGGCCCCCGCGCTCGCGGAGATCCATCGCGTGCTCGTCCCCGGCGGCTCGCTGGCGCTGATCTGGAATAGCCGCTCCGTCGAGGACCCTTTGCATCAGGCGATCGACGAGCTCCTCGCTCCCTACCGGCAGGAGACGCCGAGCGAGCGGGAGCGCCGCTGGCGCGGGGAGTTCGACAGCTCGGAGCTCTTCGGGCCGCTCGAGGAACGGACTTTCATTCACGGGCAGAAGGTCGACCGGCGGGGGCTGTCCGACCGCTTCGCCTCCGTGAGCTTCATCGCCGCGCTCCCCGACGACGAGCGCGCCGACCTCCTCGAGAAGCTCGTCGCGCTGGCGGGTGACCAGGAGGTGGTGGACCTTCCCTACAACACCGACGTCTTCGTAGCCAAACGAGCCCACCCAGACGTGGTTCTCCGCCCGCGGGCGGACCATTCGAATCCCTCGA
>JBIOYJ010000200.1:0-34987 GCA_044870105.1 Gaiellaceae bacterium
TGCACGTCGACGAGGCAGTCCTCGTGCCCCTGCGAGAGCGCTACGGCGAGCCCGCTCTCCTCGAGTGGGAAGGAGAGATCTCGGCGCGGGAGCACGACCTGGCGACCTTCAACCCACGTCGCATGCACGACGTGACGCTGTTCATCCTCAACGGCGACCGGCTTGCGTTGATCCGGAAGCACCAGTTCGAGCCGGGGATCTGGCGGCCGCCGGGCGGCGGGATCAAGGAGGGCGAGGACTTCGAGGCCGGGGTCGTTCGCGAGGCGCTCGAGGAGACGGGACTGCGCGTAGAGCTTCGGCGCTACCTCGTCGCTGCGACGGCACGGTTCCTGTACGAGCCGCACGACGTCCCCTGGCGCACGCATGTCTTCCTCGCGGCGACCGAGGACGAGGAGCTCGCTCCACGCGATACCGAGGAGATCGGCGGGGCGCGCTGGGGCACGCTGGAGGAGCTCGCCGGCCCCCTGCGAGAGCGGCTGCTCGCGACAGGGCGCGCCTTCTGGCGCTACCGAGTGGCACTTCATGACGCTGCGCTTGGACGCTTGCTTGTGCAGGCGTAGTAGCCTGGCGCCGGGGAGAAAGGAGGAGAGCATGGCCAAGAGGGTCACTGTTCTGCTGCCGATCGCTGCGGTGCTGGCACTCGTTGGAGCAGCGCCGTCGATCGCGACTGCGCCGAACAACGAATCGGCGACCTATGAGCTCCATCTGGAGGCGCCCAACTCGGCGAAGGCGCCGAGTGGCGACACCCTCACCGTGACCGGCGAGGGCCGGTTCGGCGTTCATCCGAAGTTCGCCCGCGCCGAAGGTGAGTTCACCCACACGATCCCGGGCGTCGGGTCGTTCTCGGGGACGTGGCACACCACCGGCCTCGTGGCATTCCAGCCTTACGGCTGTGGGAGTTTCTTCGGCGAGCCGATTCCCGCCGACCTCTGCGGCGGGAGGCTGATGATGAGTGTCGTGTTCGTCGGGCCCGCGGGCCCACACGCCGGCACGCTCGAGGTCTTCTGCCTGATTGGAAAGGCACCACCGAGCGCGGCCGAAGGGATCCGCGCGAACGTTCCCGGCGTCGCCAATTTCAACAAGATCGCCGGCGGCGAGAACGTCTACGTCAAGGAGGGTTAGACCGCGGAGGCCCGGCAACGGGGCCTCCGACTTATCCCTTCAGCAGCTTCTCGATCTGCGGCCAGGTCCGCGTGTTCAGGACCTGGTCCTTGGTCAGCCAGGCGCGCCGGGCCTGTGCGATCCCGAGCTCGGCGAACTCGAGCGCGCGAACCTCGTGGGCGTCGGTCGAGACGGCGAGCTTGACGCCGGCCTCGGCCGCGTAGCGAGCGTGCGCATCGCGGAGGTCGAGTCGATCGGGCTGCGAGTTGATCTCGAGGAAGGTCCCGGCCTCGAGCGCCTTCTCGACGACGCGCTCGAGCGAGACGTCAGCCGGGCCGCGCTTGTTCAGCTTGCGCCCGGTCAGATGCCCGATGCAGTGCACGTGCGGGTTCTCCATCGCGGCCAGGATCCGCTCGGTCGGGTTGCGGTCGAAGGCGCTGTGCAGCGACGCGATCACCCAGTCCCGTTCGGCGAGGATCTCGTCCGGAACGTCGAGCGTCCCGTCGGCCTTGATGTTCACCTCGATCCCCTTCAGCAGGCGCAGCGGCTTGACCTTCTCCGCGAGCTTCTCGAGCTCACGCGTCTGCGCGTCGAGCCGCTTCTCGCGCAGGTAGTGAGAGTGGTCGGTGACGGCGAAGTACGAGTAGCGGCGCGCCTTCGCCGCAGCCGCCATCTCCTCCATCGAGTTCTTCCCGTCGGACGACCAGCTCGTGTGGGTGTGAAGGTCGCCGCGCAGATCCGTCAGTTGGACGAGCTCGGGCAGATCGCCGTCTCGCGCCGCCTCGAGCTCGCCCGCGTTCTCGCGCAGCTCAGGCGGAATGAACGCGTAGCCGAGGCGCTCGTACAAGTCCTCCTCCGAGGCGGCCGTGAACACCTCTCCACTCTCGACCTTCTTGACGCCGTACTCGGACACGGACAACCCGCGGCGCACCGCCTCCTCCCGCAGGGCCATGTTGTGCTGCTTCGATCCGGTGAAGTGCTGGAGCAGGTTGCCGTAGCAGTCCGGCGGAACGACGCGCAGGTCGAAACGAAGCCCGTCGTGGGAGACGACGGTCGCTTTCGTCGAGCCTTTCGCAGCGACCTCCGAGACCCACTCGAGCTTGGTGAAGTAGTCGGTCAGAGCGGCGGGATCGCTCGCGGTCGCGATGATGTCGAGGTCGCGAATCGTCTCCTTGCGCCGACGGGCACTTCCGGCTTCCGAGACCTTGTCCGCCGACGGGTGCTTCCGCAGGACGTCGACGACGGCCAGCAGCGCCGGCAGCGCCGTGCCGAGCAGCGGCCGGAAGGGCTCTTGCTTCTTCGGCTTCGCCTCGAGTGCCTTGAGCACGTTTTCCTCGGTCTTCGCGCCGAGGCCGGGCAGCGTCCTCAGCTGCTCCGCCGCCGCGGCCGACTGGAGGTCGGTTAGCGTCGACACGCCGAGCTGCTGCCAGATCTTCCGCACCGTCTTCGGCCCCAGCCCCGGAATGCGCAGGAACTCGACGACGTCCGGCGGGATGGTCTTGCGCCGCTTCGCGAGCGCGTCGATCTCGCCCTTCTCGATCAGCTGGATGATCTTGTCCTCGATCGTGGCGCCGATTCCCGGCAGCTCCTTCGCGCGCCCGTCCAGAGCGAGCTGTGCGATCGAGCTTCCCGTCTCGCGCACGCGTGTCGCCGCGCGCCGGTAGGCGAGCACGCGGAAGGCGGCTTGCCCTTCGATCTCGAGCACGTCCGCGAGCAGCTCGAGCCGGTCGGCGACGTCTGAGTTGCGCGGCAGCGTCTTGGCCATCCCCTCGATGATATGAACGTGCGAGCCACCGTCTGCCTGCCCACGTACAACGAGCGCGAGAACCTGGAGCCGATGGTGCGCGCGCTCGGACGGCACGGCGTCCGAGTGCTCGTGATCGACGACAGCTCTCCCGACGGCACGGGCGAGGTGGCCGACCGCCTCGCGCAGGAGCTCGATTTCGTCGGCGTCCTCCATCGTCCGCGCAAGGAAGGCCTCGGCCCCGCCTACCTAGCCGGCTTCGGCAAGGCTCTCGCCGACGGAGCAGAGCTGATCCTCGAGATGGACTGCGACTTCTCGCATGATCCCGAGGACGTGCCGCGCCTGATCGCAGCGGCCGAGCACGCCGACCTCGTGCTCGGCTCCCGCTACGTCGCGGGTGGAACGATCGGTAACTGGGGCGTGGTGCGCCGCGCGGTCTCGGCGGGCGGATCCCTCTACGCTCGCGTCCTGCTCGGCGCTCGGATCCGCGATCTGACCGGCGGTTTCAAGTGCTACCGCCGAAACGTCCTCGAGACCATCGATCTCGATGCGGTCACGTCGCGCGGCTACGCCTTCCAGATCGAGACCACGTACCGCGCGCTCCGCGCGGGCCTTCGCGTCGTCGAGATCCCGATCTCTTTCGTCGACCGCGAGGCCGGCGGCTCCAAGATGAGCCGCTCCATCGTGCTCGAGGCGATCTGGAAGGTCCCTGCGCTGCGGCTCTCGGCCCTACGGGGGCGCCTGTAGCATCAGCGTCCTTGAAGGAGCTCACGGACGCCACGTTCAAGCAGGAGGTCCTCGGGGCCGACCGGCCCGTGATCGTCGATTTCTGGGCGCCGTGGTGCGGCCCGTGCCGCGCGGTCGAGCCGATCCTGGACGAGCTGGAGCGCGAGCACGGCGAACGGATCACCTTCGCGAAGCTCAACATCGACGACAACTACGAGACGGCGTCTCGGTACAACGTGCTCTCGATCCCGATGACCGTGCTCTTCGAGGACGGCGAGCCGCGCGAGACCGTCGTCGGCGCCAGGCCGCGCTCGTACTACGAGCAGGCCTGGAGCGCCTGGCTCAACGGGCAGTCGTAGGGGCGGTCGCCGGGCGGGTCCTCACCGGTACGGCGTCCGTTTTCGGCTGCAGATCCTCACCGGGCGCCCGCGAAACGCGTACCCGCGGGTCGAGCATCCCGTAGAGCAAATCGACGATCAGGTTGAAGACGACGACAGCCGTCGTCACCGTGACGACGATTCCGAGGATGATCGGCAGGTCATAGGTCTGAAGGGCCCGCAGCGAGAGGCGCCCGAGCCCGGGGAGGCCGTAGACCGTCTCGACGAACAGCGTCCCACCCATCGCGATCGCGATGTCGGCGCCGAGCATGCTCGTGACTGGAAGCAAGGCGTTCCTCATCACGTGCTTGCGGAGCACGCGCGCTTCCGATGAGCCTTTGGCGCGCGCCGTGCGGACGTAGTCCTCGTGGAGCGCCTCTGCGACGCTGGCGCGGATCATCCGCACGTAGAGCGCCGTGTACAGCGCCGCGAAGGTGAACCACGGTAAGACGAGGTGGTAGGCCCACTGAACGGGCCCGCCGCACTCCGTTCCGGGCGGCGGATTGATCACGTCGCAATAGCCGCCGAGCGGAAACGCGTGCAGCTTCACGCCGAAGAACCACGTCAGGATCAGCCCGAGCCAGACCGGATGAACCGAGATCCCGATCACGACGAACACCATCGCCGCGCGATCGACGAACGAGCGCGGCCTGAACGCCGAGATCAGCCCGAGCGGAATCGAGATCAGCATCCACATGAGCGCTCCGCCGACGACGACGGACGCGGTCACGGGCGCAGCCTCGCCGATGATGTCGATCACCTCGCGGCGCTGGCGAAACGAGTGGCCCAGCGACCCGTGCGCAAGGTTCCAGACGAACTGGGCGTATTCGCTCAGGACGGAGCCGTGGATGCCGAGCGCGCTTCGGACGTCGAGGGCGCCGCTCTCCGTTCTGCGGACGAACCGCGCCTGATCGGTCGGGATGACGAAGAAGATGATGTAGGTGACCGCGGTGACGGCGAGCAGCAGGAAGACGGCCCACAGCAAGCGCCTGACCACGTAACCCCACACGCCCGATACAGCCTTGCGATTACGGCGCGCGGACGCAAGTGAAATTTCCTCTATTCGCCGAAATGCGAATAGCCGCCGAGCTCGAGCGAGGTCTCGACGCCTGAGCCCTCGACGCAGCGGCCGATCACGGTGAAGCCGAGGGGATCCGGCGTGGCCGCCAAGAGCTCGTAGTCCTCGCCGAACGAGAGATCGTCGACCGTCGCACCGTCGGCGAGCGGAACGCTCTCGACATCGATGAGAAGCCGGCACCCCGAGCGCTCCGCGATGTGGCCCGCGTCGCGGGCGAGGCCGTCCGAGATGTCGAGCATCGCGTGCGAGACACGAGCCAGGCGCTTGCCCTCTTCGAGCCGCAGCGGCGGGCGCACGTAACGCTTCTCGCGGAAGGCGGCCCCCGCCGCGCCGAGCGGGCCGCTCACCACGAGCAGGTCGCCCGGCGCCGCGCCGCCGCGGCCTGGAACCCTGTCTGCCCGACCAACGGCGCTGACGCTGAGCACGATCTTGTCGGCAGCCGTGGTGTCGCCACCCACGACGGGCACGCCGGTCTCGCGCAAACCCTCGTACAACTCGATCACGTGCTCGACCTCGGTCTCCGCGGGCGCGCCGAGCGTGACGAGCATGGCCTCCGGCATCGCTCCCGCCGCGGCCAGATCGCTCAGGTTGACCGCCGCGGCGCGATACCCGAGCTCGCGCCACGGCATCCAGTCGAGCCGGAAGTGAACCCCTTCGACCAGCGCATCCTGCGTGAGGACGAGCCCACCGATCTCGGCGACGTCGTCCTCGATTCCCTGGGCCAGCCCGCGGCGCTCGAGCTCCGCGAGCAGCCCGAACTCACCGAGCCGCGAAAGCTTCATCGATCGCCTCGCGGAGCGCCTGGATCTCGGCGACGGCACGGATCACCGCGACGCCGGCGGCGCCGACGCGGAGGCAGTCGGCCGCGTTGGAGGCGTCGATCCCCCCGATCGCGACCACCGGAATGGCGACCGCGCTACAGATCTCGGCGAGCCCGGGGAGGCCGATAGGAGGGTCGGCATCGGGCTTCGATGGGGTCTCCCAAATCGGACCGGCGCCGATGTAGTCCCCGCCGCGGACCTCTGCGCCGGCAGCCTCCTCGACGGTCGACGCTGAGAGGCCGAGCAGTAAGCCCTGTTCGAGCGCGTGATCCGCGCCTTCGTCAGCTCGGCCCAGATGGACGCCGTCGGCGCCAAGTCGGAGCGCGGCCTCGACGTCGTCGTTGACGATGAAGGTTGCGGGCAGCTCCGGGAAGCGCCGGCCTCGCTCGACGAGCTCCTCGGTGCCAACCCCCTTGACCCGCAGCTGCACGACGGTCGCGCCGCCTTCGACCGCGAAGCGCGCGGTCTCGAAGTCCTCGACCAGGGCATGCAGCTTCATTCGACCTTCGCCCGTTCGTCCAGGGTGTCCGGATCGAGGTTGTAGAGCGCGTCGTACAACCCGGCGTGGAACGAGCCGGGGCCCTTCGCCTCCTCCGCGGCGTCCTCGCCCGCGACGCCGAAGGCGACCAGCGCCTCGGCCGCCGCCTCCAGCGGCGCGTCCGGCCGGACGGCGAGGAAGCAGCCCGTGATCGCCGTCGCCATGCAACCCGTTCCGGAAACGGTTCCGAGCAGCTCGTGCCCGTTCGCGATCGCGACCGTCCGCTCGCCGTCGGCGACGTGATCGACCGGCCCGGTGACGGCGACCGTGATCCCCAGCGCCTTCGCCGCAGTCTCGGCAAGCTCCGAGCCGACCGCCGCGCCGACGGATTCGACACCGCGCACCTCTGCCTGCCGGCCGATCGTGTTCGCGATCTCGCCGGGGTTCCCGCGCAGCACGGCAACGTTGACGTCTTCCAGCAGGCGCAGGGTCGTCTCGGTGCGATAACGCGTCGCGCCCGCTCCGACCGGGTCGAGCACTACCGGCACGCCGCGCCCGTTCGCCGCCTTGCCCGCGGCCAGCATCGCCTCGACCCAGTGGTCCGAGAGCGTGCCGATGTTGATCACGAGCGCCCCGGCGAGGCCGACCATCTCCGCGACCTCCTGCGGGGCGTGCGCCATCACCGGAAGCGCGCCCAGCGCCAGCGTCGCGTTCGCCGTCTCGTTCATGACCACGTAGTTCGTGATCTGGTGCACAAGAGGCTTCATCTCGCGCAGGGTGCGAAGGTCAGCTCCGGTCGTCATGCCGCTCCCCCGAGCGCGAAGACATCGACCGGCCCTTCGCCCGCGCCGAGCTCGGTCAGTCCGTTCCTCACCGCCTCCGCGGCCACCTGCGCGGCCTCGCGCGCCGCGTCCTCCAGCGGCCGTCCCTTCGCCAGCTCGGCCGCCAGCGTGGCCGAGTGCGTGCAGCCGGCGCCGTGCGTCGCATGGGTGTCATGGCGCTCGACAGCGATCTCGACATGCTCGCGGCCGTCGAACAGATGGTCGACGGGCTCGTCGCCGTGACCGCCGGTGACGACCACGGCGCCCGCGCCGAGCTCGTGGATCCGCTCGGCGAGCTCGCGGCGGGTGCCGGGCGCTCCCGCCAGCACCTCGGCTTCGAGCAGGTTCGGCGTCACGACCGCGGCGAGCGGAAACAGGCGCTCGACGTACGTCTGGACGGCATCGTCCTGGAGGAGCTTGGCCCCGGAGCTCGCCACCATCACCGGGTCGACCACGAGCGGCACCGGATGCTCCTCGAGGTAGGCGGCAACCGTCTCGATCAGCGGCCGCGAGAAGAGCATTCCGGTCTTCGCGGCGTCCACGCCGAGATCGCCGAACACCGCCTCGAGCTGGGCGCGGGCGAACCGGGGTGGCAGCTCCTCGATCGCCGTCACGGCGGTCGTGTTCTGGGCAGTCAGCGCGACCAGCACGCTCATGCCGTGGCAGCCGGCGCGCGCGAAGGCCTTCAGATCGGCCTGGATGCCTGCGCCCCCGCCCGAATCGGACGTGGCAATCGTCAAACAGCGTGGAACGGTCAGAAATCTCTCCCTTCGCCGGTACGAACCGGATCAGGTTCGACGGGTGTGATCTCAGCCCCTGAGGGCACCCCGGTGCGTCCGAGTCTAGCGACCGGAATCCTTACGACCGCGCCGTCAATCGTTACGAGGGCGTCACCGATTCCTAACGAGCCGCTCCTAACCTGAGCCCGCACTGGGTCAAGCGAGGGGTCAGGAAGGAGCGGCCATGCGTATTTTGGTCGCAATCGGACTCGCAGTGACGGCCCTGGTCGCCTCGTCGGCGGCCTCGGCGGCAGACCAATCGGTCGTCGGCGCCTACGGGTGCTTCCTGCAGGGCGGCCACGTCGTCCGTCCGGCTGGAACAGAGATCGTCGTTCGGTTTGGCTGGGCCGCCAAGAACCGCGGGCTTGTTGAGGATTTCCTCAATGACCAGACGACGACCGTTTCGTTAAACGGGGGCGGGCCCGTCGACGTGAGCGGCTTGTACGGCGACGTCATCGTGCATCCCGCCGGCGCGGCCGCATTCGTCCACTATGGCACCGGCATCTCCCTGGCACCGGGCGAAAGCCTGACGTTCCACTTGATGACGACGATTTCGCACCGACTCCTCGACGGAGTCGTCTTTGCCGACGGCGAGAACGGTCGTCCGGCTTTCGCAGACAACGGGACGCTGTTCGAGACCGACTGCACCGTGACGGGCGTCTGAATCCCATCCCCACCGGTCGACCTGCCAACTGCAGGCGGGTCGACCGGTCAATTCAGACGGCTGCCCAGCAAAGCCCGCCAGCCTGAAGCGACGCCGCAAGCGGCGTCGCCGAGTAGCCGCGGTTGCCGCTTCAATAGCGAGGTGGCAACCGCGGCCGCACTCTGGGACGACCTGCTGCAAGGCGAAGAGCTCGCCTATCTCGGCACGGAGCCCGCTCGCGAGGCGCAGCTCGCGCCGATCCCCGGCGACCTCCATCCTCGTGTGCGCGACGCGCTCGGCATCGACGCGCTCTACTCGCATCAGGCGGAAGCGTGGGAGGCGGCGAAGCGCGGCGAGCACCTGATCGTCACCACCGGCACGGCCAGCGGCAAGACGCTCGCCTTCAACCTGCCCGTTCTCGACGCGCTCGCCCGTGAGCCGAAGAATCGCGCGCTCTACCTCTATCCGACGAAGGCCCTCGCCCAGGACCAGCTCCGAGCGGTCTCGGCGCTGAGGGTTCCGCGGCTCCGCCCGGCGATCTATGACGGCGACACGCCGAGCGAGCAGCGCTGGCAGATCCGCAAGTGGTCGAACCTGATCCTCTCCAACCCGGACATGCTGCACGTGGGCGTCTTGCCGCACCACGATCGCTGGGGCGACGTCCTCGCGAACCTCCGCTACGTGATCGTCGACGAGGCGCACGTCTACCGAGGCGTGTTCGGCTCCCACGTGGCGAACGTGCTGCGCCGGTTGCGCCGGCTCGCCCAGGTCTACGGGGCGGAGCCGCAGTTCCTGCTCGCCTCGGCGACGATTGCCAACCCCGCCGCGCTGGCCGAGCGCCTCCTGGGTGTCGAGACCGCGGTGGTGGGCGACGACGGCGCGCCCAGAGCCGAGCGCACGATCGCGCTCTGGAACCCGCCGCTCACCGACGAGGAGCTCGGACTGCGCGCGAGCCCGCTCGGCGAGGCTTCTCGCCTGGTCGCCGATCTCGTCTCGCGAGGCCTCCGGACGCTCTGCTTCGCCAAGAGCCGCAAGGCGGCCGAGCTCGTGCACCGCTTCACGGCGGAGCGGCTCGGCGACTCCTCGCGCCTCTCGCCCTATCGGGCCGGTTACACGCCAGCTCAGCGCCGTGAGATCGAGCGCAGGCTCGCCGACGGCGAGCTGCTCGGCGTCTCCGCCACGAACGCGCTCGAGCTCGGGATCGACGTCGGCCTGCTCGACGCGGTCGTCTGCGTCGGCTTCCCCGGCACGATGGCGAGCCTCCGCCAGCAGTGGGGACGGGCCGGCCGGCGCGGTCACGGTCTCGCCGTGCTCGTCGCGAGCGAGGACGCGCTCGACCAGTACTTCATGCGGGAGCCGGAGACGCTGCTGCGGCGACGTGTCGAGGCGGCGATCCTCGACCACGAGAACCCGCGCGTCCTGGACGGCCATGTCCTAGCGGCAGCGTTCGAAGCCCCGCTCGACGATCGCGATCGCAAGGTGCTCGGCGATGCCGCGCTGGAGCGGGCGGCGCAGCTGCCCGAGCTCAAGCGTACGAAGGCCGGCCATGTCTGGGCGGGCCGGGACTACCCGGCCGCGCGAGTTCCTCTCCGCTCCACCGGTCCGGACGCCTTCACCGTCGTCGAGGCCGAGTCCGGAACGCTGCTTGGCCTGGTCGAGCGCGAGCGCGCCTACTCCACGGTCCACGAGGGTGCGATCTACCTCCACCTGGGCGAGTCGTATCGCGTCGCCGCCCTCGAGGACGAGGCGCGCACGGCGCTGGTCGAGCCGTTCAGCGGCGACTACTACACCCAGGCGAAGAAGGAGACGATGACCGCGATCGAGGAGGAGGCGCGCAGCGAGTGCATGCTCGGCCTCGACGTCTCGTTCGGACGGGTGGCGGTGACCGAGCAGGTCGTCGGGTACCAGAAGAAGTCCATCTCGACCCAGGCGAACCTCGATCTCGTCGACCTCGATCTCCCGCAGACGACGTTCGAGACGGAGGCAATCTGGTTCCTGCCGGAGCCGTGGATGCTCGAGGGGCTCGAACGCGAGCCGCGCCTGCTCGGCTCGCTGCACGCAGCCGAGCACTCGCTGATCGCGCTGCTGCCGCTGTGGGCGATGTGCGACCGCTGGGACATCGGAGGGCTGTCGACCAACCTGCACTTCCAGACCGGCGGCGCGACGATCTTCGTCTATGACGGCCATCCCGGCGGCGTCGGCATTACCGAGCGCGGTTTCGAGCAGTTTGGGGGCTGGGTCGGTGACACCGTGAGGATGCTCAGCGGCTGCCCCTGCGAGCGCGGCTGCCCGTCCTGCGTCCAGTCGCCCAAATGCGGGAACCTGAACGAGCCGCTCGACAAGGCCGGCGCGCTCAGCTTGCTCAGACGGATGTCGGAGTCGACGTAACCGATGTTCCGAGATCCCTTTCCGATCCTCTACGCGGCGGACGTGGGGCGCTCGGTCGCCTTCTACCGCGATCTGCTCGGCTTCGAGCCGGGGTACCGATGGCCGCCGGAAGGAGAGGAGCTGCACTTCCAGGTCCTGCGGCTCGGCGACTACGCCATCGCGGTGGCGCGCTTTGCGGCGCCGGAGCGCCTCTACGGGCGGAGGCCGGTTGCGGGCTCACCGCCGCGTTTCGAGCTCTGCCTCTACTGCGACGACACCGACGAGGCCGCCGAGCGCCTGCGCGCCGGAGGAGCCCGCGAGCTGCGGACACCCGAGGACATGCCTTGGGGCGAGCGGCTCGCCTACTTCGAGGATCCGGACGGGAACGCGCTCCAGATCACGGCGGAGATCAAGCGGTCGTAGCGAGTGCCAACTCCACTGCTTCCTCGGGAGTCTTCGCGCGCGGGACGCCCTCGACCTCCCACCCCGGCTCGAGGATGACGACCCGTCGCCCGAGCAGGCTCGCGAAGCCAATCTCGGCCAGCGTCCCGTAGCGGCCGCCGACTGCGATCACAGCGTCCCCGGACGCGGCGACCGCGAGGTTCCGGGCGTGGCCGATCCCGGTCACGATCACATAGTCGACCCACTCGTTCGCCTCCGCTCGGTCCTCGCCCGGGACAATCCCGATCGTCGTCCCGCCGACCGACTTGGCGCCTCGCGACGCGGCAGCCATCACCTCGCCGCGGCCGCCCGTGACCACTGTGCAGCCGCGCTCGGCGAGCAGGCGGCCGACCTCCTCCGCGCGTTGCTCGTGCTCCGCGCCGCTGCCGATCACCGAGACCTGGACGGCCATCCCGCTGAGCAAAGCGAAGGGGCCGGACGTGCCGGCCCCCCGCAGCGTGCTCGGACGCCTCAGGCGCGTTCGCAATCAACTCCAGCGGATCGACCAGTCACTTCAGACGGACGGGCGAGCAAAGCCCGCCCGTCCTGATGTCGGCGCCGCAAGCGGCGCCTCTCCCCCGTCAGCGCGCGTCGCCGTTTGCCTGTTCTACGACCCGTGCGAGATGCTGGATTCCGATGGACAGGGAAGCGCGGGGCGGGACGTTGATCCTCGGCGGTGGGTTCGCCGGCGGCTACGTGGCCCGGCTGCTCGGCGACCGCGGCTCGACCGTGGTCAGCCCGGAGAACTTCATGCTCTACACGCCGATGCTTCCCGAGGCCGCGTCCGGAACGCTCGAGCCGCGCCACGTCGTCGTGCCGCTGCGAATGATGGCCCGGCATGCCGACCTCGTGCTCGGGCGCGCACGTGCGATCGACGTCGGCGGGCAGCGCGTGCAGGTCGAGGCCGAGGAAGAGCTGTTCTGGATCGGCTATCGCAACGTCGTGATCGCCCTCGGCGCGGTCTCTCGCGTGCTCCCGATTCCGGGTCTGGCGGAGCACGCTCTCGGCTTCAAGAGCCTCGCGGACGCGATCGCGCTTCGAAACCACGTGCTCCGCCGACTCGAGGCGGCCGCGGGCGCGCCGACCGACGGCCACCGCCGGCGCGAGCTGACGTTCGTGTTCGTCGGAGCGGGCTATGCAGGCGTGGAGTCCCTGGCCGAGCTTTCGGATCTCGTCCGCGACGCTCTTCGCTACTACCCCTCGCTGCAATCGGCGCCCCAACGGTGGGTGCTCGTGGACGCGGCGCCGAAGATCCTCCCGGAGATCCCGACGCGCCTCGGCGACTACGCGGCACGACAGCTCACGCGCAGGGGCGTCGAGATCAAGGTGGAGACGACGCTCGATGCCGTCGAGCCGCACGCGGCACTGCTCTCCGGCGGAGAGCGTATTCCAACGAGCACGGTCGTCTGGACGGCTGGTGTCCGCCCGCACCCGCTTCTCAGCCGCTTCGGGCTGCCGCAGGACGAGCGAGGCCGGATCGTCGTCGACGAGACGCTGCGCGTCGAGGGTCATGAGCACGTTTGGGCGCTCGGGGACGGCGCGCGCGTGCCGAACCGCGCTACACCCGGTCAGTTCGACCCGCCGACCTGCCAGCACGCCCTCCGCCAGGCGCGGCGGCTGGCGAAGAACCTCAAAGCGGACGAGCGCGACCCGTACCGCTACCGCATGCTGGGCGAGGTGGCGACGCTCGGCCGCTACAAGGGGATCGCCAACGTGCTCGGAGTTCCACTGCGCGGCTTCCTGGGCTGGTTCGTCACCCGCACGTACCACCTCTACCAGCTGCCCCTGCTGAGGAGAAAGCTCCGGGTCGTCGTCGACTGGACGGTGTCGCTCGCCTTCCGCCGCGACATCGCCGAGCTGGGCGCCCTCGGGCATCCCACTCCCCTGCGCGATGAATGAGTTCGACCGGGCCTGGGCCTTCGTCGACGGTCTCTATCGGCGCGCCGCAGAGCGCGTCGTCCCGTTCAGCCACGGCTGGGCGGTCCTCCACGACCGGCTGCCGCGCGTCCACGACCTGAACTTCCTGCGGATCGAGCGGGCCGGACCCGTCGACGAGCTGATCGCGGAGGCGGACCGGCTGATGAGCCCGCGCGAGCGCCGCCTGTTCTGGATGCCGCACGGCGGCGAGCTCGCACCGGCGTTCGCCGAGCGAGGGTGGGAGACGCGCCGCTACCTGCTGCTCGAGCATCGCCGGCCGCCGGACCGGCCGGGCGCCGTGCCAGTCGAGGAGGTCGACCATGACACGCTGGTGCCCGTGTGGAAGGAGGGGATTGCGAGCGAGCCCTTCACCGAGGGGGATCCCGACCTCGTCCGCCAGCTCGTCGAGCACAAGCAGGTGATCGCCGGCGCCGTCCCGACCCGTTACTACGTCGCCCGCGTGAACGGCGAGATCGCGAGCTATTGCGAGCTGTACGAGCAAGACGGCATCGCCCAGCCCGAGGCGGTGATGACCCTCGAGCGATTTCGCAACAGCGGGCTCGCCCGCGCCCTCGTGTTGCACGCGGTCGAGGAGGCGCGGTCCCGCGGCACCGAGCTCGTGTTCCTCGTGGCCGACCCCGAGGACTGGCCGCATCGGCTCTACCGGCGGCTCGGCTTCGACGAGATCGGCAGCTACATGAAGTTCAGGAAGCCGGACTGATCGTGTGCGTCTTCGGGTCGATCAGGTAGACGCCCGGCTTGTGCATCGTCGTCCCGCAGGCGCCGTTCGACAGCCGGACCCGAGCGAGCCCGTCGTCCGTCCACCCGAGTGCCTCCGACCACTCCCGCCGCCCCGTCACCGGCGTCGGCTTCCCGCCGTCGGCCGGGATGAAATAGGCGCTCTGGAACTCGCACTCTCCGGACCACTGCGCGAGCAGGGTCTCGCCGTCGGGCGACTCGATTACCTTCAGCCAGTGCCCGTGCCTTTCGAGCGGCGGTGGCGCAGCGGCCTTCTGCGTGCCGTTGCCGCCGCCGCAGCCTGCGAGCACGAGGACGAATGCGAGGACGGCGAAGCGGCGCACCGTCCCTCAGCTTCGCCCACCGGTCGCCGCCGCGTCTAGTGGCTCTTTAGGACAGCGCCCTTAGGGCCTTGCCGAGCGACTGGCGCGTCTTGAGCACGCCCTCGAAGAGATCCCCGTGCTTGCGCACGCGCTCGAGCACGGCCTCCATGGTAAAGGCGGCCGGGTCGAGCTCCTCGTTCACTTCGTCCCAGCGGAGTGGCGTCGAGACCGGCGCGCCTTTGCGCGGGCGGACCGAGTACGCGTACGCGATTGTCTTCCCCTCGCCGTTCTGGTTGGAGTCGATCAGGACGCCGCGGCGCCTCGCCTTCGACCACTCCGTGGTCGCGAGCCCCGGGTTCGTCCGCGCGATCGCGCCGGCGGCGATCTCGGAGAAGCGACGGGTATCCTCGTAGGTGTGGCGGCGCTCGATCGGCACGAGCACATGCATGCCGTCCGAGCCGCTCGTTTTCGCAAACGAGACCAGCCCGAGCGTGTCGAGCGCCTGTTTGACGAGGAGCGCGACCTCGACCGTTTCCGCAAACCCGACGTCCGGCGACGGATCGAGGTCGAAGAGGACGAAGTCCGGGCGGTCGGGCTTGTCGACCCGCGAGTACCACGCGTTCAGGTCGATGCAGCCCATGTTGACCATCCACAGCAGCGCTAGCTCATCGTTCACGAGCGGAGCGTTGATCCAGCGCTTCTTCCGCGGCGCCTCCCGTGTCGAGACGAGGATGCGCGCGGTCGGGATCCACTCGGGCATGTGCTTCGGGGCGTCCTTCTGGAAGAAGAAATTCCCCTGCCAGCCGTCGGGGTAGCGCTTCATCGTGAACGGGCGATCGGTGAGGTGGGGGATGACCGTGGGCGCGACGGCGCGGTAGTAGGCGATGAGATCGCCCTTGGTGATCCCCTCCTCGGGCCAGAACGGCTTGTCCAGGTTGGACAGCTTCAGGACCCGCTTGCCCTTGCGGATCTCGGTCGTCAGCGGCTCCTCGCGCCGAACCTCATCGGCCGACTTGTCCTCGCGCAGGCCCTGGTACGACGGGGCGCGCAGGTGGCCGTCGTGCGTCCACTCGACGAACTCCACTTCGCACACGAGCACCGGCTCGACCCAGACGATGTCGGCCTTGCGGACCTTGGGCATCTTCGGCACCTCGCGGAAGGGCGGCTCGTCGCGCTCGAGCGAGCGCAGCTTCCGCATCAACTGATCGATCTCCTTGTCGGTGAAGCCCGTGCCGCAGTTGCCGACGTAGACGAGGTCCCGGCCGCGCTTCACCGCGAGGATCAGCGAGCCCAGTCGTCCGGAACGGCGGCCTTGCCCCTTGCTGTAGCCGGCGATGATGAACTCCTGCCGGCCATGGGTCTTGATCTTCAGCCAGTCGCGGCTGCGCCGGCCGACCGCGTAGGGCGAGTCGGAGCGCTTGGCGATGATGCCTTCGAGGCCCTGTTTCGTTGCCGCTTCGAAGAGCGCCTCGCCGTCGTCGAACGTCTCCGACAGGCGCACGCAGCGGTTGCGCCGGTCGAGGAGGGCCTCGAGGCGCTCGCGGCGCTCGGTCAGCGGCCGCTCGACGAGCGGCTCTCCCTCCAGCTCGAGCAGGTCGAAGACGTAGTAGACGATCGGCGTGTCGGCCTTGCCCTGCTGCATCGCCGAGAAGCTGGCGCGTCCCTCCTTGTCGAGGGCGCAGACCTCGCCGTCGATGACGCAATCCGGCGTCTTCGCCGCCCTCGCCACCTCCCTCGCAACGGCCGGGAAGCGGGCGGTGAGATCGTTGCCCTGCCGGCTCGTGAGCGTTGCCTCGCCGGCGCTCACGTCCGCGATCGCGCGATAGCCATCCCACTTGACCTCGTAGAGCCAACCCGAGCCCTGTGGGAGATCCTTCGCCAGCGTGGCCAGCATCGGCGAGTAGCGCCGGCGCGGCCGGGGGGCAACGGCTCCGTCCTCCCGCTTCTTGAGCAGCAGCCAGTTCTTCGGATCGCCGTCGAGCTTCGCCGGAACGAGCGTCCAGAGACCGTTCAGGCGCTTGCCCTCCAGCCGGACCGTCAGACCGCCGTCCCTTTTCTCGTCGACGAGCTCGTACGTCCCCGTGTCCCAGATCTCGACGGAGCCGGCGCCGTACTGGCCCGCGGGGATCTCGCCCTCGAACCTCGCGTACTCGAGCGGGTGGTCCTCGACGTGGACCGCGAGCGCCCGCTGACCCGGTTCCAGCGGGATGCCCTTCGGCACCGCCCAGCTGGCGAGCGCGCCGTCCCGCTCGAGGCGAAAGTCGTAGTGGAGCCGCCGGGCGTCGTGGCGCTGGACGACGAAGATCGGGCCCCGCCCCTTGCGCTTCCTCGCCCGCGTGCCGCTCGCGGCCGGCTCCGGCGTCTTCTTCGGATCTCGTTTCTTCCGGTATTCGGTCAGCTTCGCCATCGACGTCTCGCTACCCGAGAGAAGAATCGCGCAACCAGGTTTCACCGCTGCGGGACCCGGTTAGGAATACGATTCGCAAGAGGGATTTTTGTCCTCCACAAAGCTTCTCGCTAGAACGGGGGGTTCATGTGCGGGGTCGGTGAAAGCCGGCCCCGCCATGTGTCTACACCGGGGAAAACCCTGTGGAAGTTGTGGATGAGCCGGTGGATTCAGCGCGACGAGGGCGCTTCGGAGCCGGAAAGTGCGCCGATTGCGCGGAAACGGGCCCGCCGGCGGCGCCTCAACTCGTCGCCGTCGAGGCCGTTGAGCTGATCCAGGGCTTCGCGGAGCGAGTCGGAAAGCAGTTTCGCCGCGGCGTCGTAGTCGGCGTGCGCTCCTTCGCTCGGCTCGGGCACGATCGCGTCGATCACTCCGAGCTCGAGGCAGTGCACCGCGTCCGGCTTGAAGGCGGCGGCAGCCTTCTTCGCCTCCGCCGCATCCCGCCAGAGGATCGCGGCGCAACCCTCGGGCGAGATGACCGAGTAGATCGCGTTCTGCTGCATCAGCACGCGGTCGGCGAGCGCAATCGCAATCGCCCCGCCGGAGCCGCCCTCCCCGATCACGCAGGAGACGATCGGCACTCGTAGACGCGCCAGCACGGCCTGCGAGCGCGCGATCGCGCCGCCCTGGCCGTGCTGCTCGGCGGCCACGCCGGGGTACGCGCCCGGGGTGTCGACCAGGGTGATCAGCGGAAAGCGGTGGCGGCTCGCCAGCTCCATCACCCGCATCCCCTTGCGATAGCCCTCCGGATAGGCCATCCCGAAGCTCCGCCGCGTGCGCTCGTGGACGTCCCGTCCCTTCTGGTGCCCGATCAGGGCGACGGTCTGGCCATCGAAGCGCCCGAGGCCGGTGACGAGCGCCTCGTCGTCGGCGCGGCCCCGGTCCCCGTGCAGCTCGACGAAGTCCTCGAGAATGCGCTCCACGTAGTCCAGCGTGTACGGGCGATCGGGATGGCGCGCCAGCTCGACGGACCGCCAGATGTCCTCGTCCGTCGGCTCGGCGGCCAAGCGCTCCAGCTGGCGCTGCAGCCGCTCCAGCTCGCCGGAGAGACGCGCGCCGCGGAGCAGCGGCAGGCTGCTCAAGCGGCTCAGCCGGTCGCGCAGGCGGAGCTCGGCCTCACCCGGCATTTGAACTAAACAGGCGGAGGACGCGCGCGAGGTAGTCGCGCAAGTCGGGGCGTCGGACAATCGCGTCGAGATGCCCGAAGCGGTAATTCGACTCGGCGAGACCGAAATCGTCGGGCAGCTTCTCGCGCGTCGTCTGCTGAACGACGCGCGGGCCGGTGAACGAGAGCAGGGCGCCCGGCTCCCCCACGATCACGTCGCCGAGGCTGGCGAAGCTGGCCAGCACCCCGGCCGTGGTCGGATGCGCCATCACGCTGATCATCGCGCCGCCTGCGTCGTGGAGCTCCTCGACCGCACACACGGTCTTGGGCAGCTGCATCAGCGAGAGGATTCCCTCCTGCATCCGCGCTCCGCCCGACGCTGTGACCGAGACGAGCGGAACACGCCGCTCGGCGGCCGATTCGCACGCGCGGGCGAACTTCTCGCCCACGACGCGGCCCATCGAGCCGCCCATGAAGGAGAAGTCCATGACGGACAACTCAATCGGCATCGCCTCCAGCGTTGCCTTGCCGATCACCATCGCCTCGCCGAGCCCGGTCGAGACCTCGGCCTCGGCCAACCGCTCGGTGTACGGACGGAGGTCGAAGAAGGCGAGCGGGTCGTCGGAGCGGAGCTCCGCAGCCTCCTCGGCGAAGCTGCCCTCGTCGGCGAGCTGCATGATCCGCGTCCGAGCGCGCACCGGGAAGTGGTGCCCGCAGTGAGGACAGACGTTTAGATGGCGCTCGAGCTCGTCGGTTCGGTAGTGCGACCCGCAGGCGGGGCAGGTGTTCGGATGCTTCTTGCCGTCGGCGTCGGGCGGGGGATGCTTGTGCTCGATTGAGACGTCGATGCGGGCCGACATAGGCGCGTGAGTTTAGACGGGCCCGTTCAAGTCGCAGTTACAGACGGAGAGCCGCGCAGAGCCTCGTGAGCGGCTCGATGTTCTTCTCGTCGTGCGCGAGCCCCGAGAGACCTGCACCGAGAACTGCGGCTCGTTCGGCCACATCGCGGAAGAGCGCCTCGACCTCGACCAGGGTTAGTCCGCCCGGCTCGGGCATGAAGACGGCCAGCTCATTCGGCTCGACCGAGTCGCCGTCGAATGCGACATAGACGCAGTGCACGTCCGCGAGGATCTCCCGAACAGCCTCGACCCCACGACGGACGCCGCTCTCGGCGATGAACTCCTCTTCCGGCGGATCGAGGTTGCGGGCTCCGACGAGTGCCACGTCCGAAGCCTTCACGGCGCCCGAGTCCACGATCATCCGCAGCGGCATCCCCCACTCATTCCCGGACGGAGAGCTCTCCGGAGTATTCAGATCGCCGTGCGCATCGAGCCAGACGATCGCGAGCCGACCGTGGCGGGCGGCCAGCGCCTCGACGGCGCCGATGTGCGAGCAGCAGCAGCCGCCGAGCACGAGCGCCCGCTCTGGAAGCTCCGTGGCCAGCACAAGCGTCTGCTCGCCCAAGGAGTCCTCCTCGATCACGGCCGCCTCGGGATAGGGCAGCGGAAGATAGGCCGCTTCGGCCATGGTCTTTCCGTCCGAGCCCCAGGCGCGGGGAACGCGAACGAGCCCCGCGCCGTACGTCCGGCCGCAGGCATGGCACTCGTACTCCGGACCGAGCGCGACGGCCGTGTACGTCTTGCAGTCCGGGCACTTGGCACGGAGCCTGCTCAACTGAGACGAACCCGCTTCTCGTAGGTGTCGTAGCGAACCTCGGCGTGCATGCCGGCACGCTCGTAGAGCCGCGTCGCGCCGGTCGTGCTTTCCGCGTCGACGCCCAGCCCGATCGAGCGCTCGCCGAGATCGTAGAAGGCCGCGAAGGCGAGGCGGAGAAGCGCCAGACCAAACCCGCGCTTTCGCCAACGGCTTCGTACCCCGAGGCTCTGGATCCACCCGGTGCCGAAGCGACGCATCGAGAGGACCCCGCCGATCGGCTCGTCGCCTTCGAGGAGGATGAACGACGCCTCAGGCTCCAGCTGATCGCTCTGCGCGTAGTTGCGGACGAATTCCTCGAACGGACGCGGCTCGTGGTCCCAGTGATCCTGGAATGCGTTCTGCTGCAGCTCGTGCATGACTCGGTCGTCCGCTCCCGGCACATAGCGCCGTACCGCGAAGCCCTCCGGCCACGCTGAGTCGGCCGGCCGCTCATCGAGGAGGATGCGCATGCGGAAAAACGTTCGAATCCGCTCATATCCCTCTTGCTCGACCAGGCCCTCGCTGTCGCGGGCGCCGCCGACGATCGTCGTTCGAAGGACGGGCGCCGCGTGGGCCATCTGCTCGCCGGTTCTGAGCAGCGCGACACCCAGCCCGCGTCGACGCGCCGACGGATGGACGTAGCCGTCGATATGTGTTCGCTCGCCGATCGTGAGGACGTCGACGTAGGCGACGACCGCGCCGTCCGGCCCGACCGCCACGACCGCCTGCTTGGTCGGGTCGAGCTCGCGCCAGAACTGCTCCACGTCCTCCGGGTCGGTGTCTCGCGGGCAGCCGTCCGCCTCGTCGGCGGCGGCGATCACCTCCGCGACCGCAGAAGCATCGTCTCGCTGCGCGGGACGGAGGACGTAGTCATCGACAAGCGTGCTCAAGGCGGCACCAGTCCATCCAGCGTCTCCGGAAGCAGGCGCAGGTCCTCCAGCTCACGCGTCGGCCGGGAATCGGCCCCCTTGCTCAACCGATTGATCCACACCGATGTGAGGCCGAGGTCGCTCGCCGGGGCGATGTCGTGGAAGAGGCTGGCCGCGACGTGGACGTCCGGCGGTCTTCCTCTTTCCCGCTCGAACGCCTGCCAATGATCGAGGGCCGGTTTGTAGGAGCCGATCTCGGAGGCCACGATCGCCAGCTCGAACGGGACGCCGATCCGCCGCATCGACGCTTCGATGAAGTCGCGGTCGGTGTTGGAAAGGATGGCGAGCTTCCAGCCGCGCGCGCGGCACTCCTCGAGCGCGTCGGGGACCTCGGGAAACGGGGTCCAGCTCGGCAACGAATCGGCGAGCGCATGCGTCTCGGACGCGCCGAGCCGCTCGAGCGCCAGCGTCAACACCTCTCGATAGCTCCGCGATGGATCCTCGCGCTGGAGCTCAGGCTCGAGCTGGTGGTAGCGCTCGAGCTTCTCGTCGGCCTGGTCCTCGCCGAACAGGCGCGCCAACTCGCGGCGGATCCCGCCGTTCCAGTCGATCAGCGTCCCGTAGCAGTCGAAGGTCGCCCACCGCTCGCCGGCCACGGGATGAGCCTACTCTCGGCGGCGCTCTCGGTTACTCGTCGAAGCGCCGGACCACGATGCAGGCGTTGTGGCCTCCGAAGCCAAACGAGTTCGAGACGCCGACGGTGATCTCGGCCTCACGGGACTCGTTCGGGACGTAGTCGAGGTCGCACTCGGGGTCCGGGGACTCGTAGTTGATCGTAGGCGGAAGCACGCGCCGGTTGACCGCGAGCGTCGTGAACACCGCCTCCACGGCCCCGGCCGCGCCGAAACAATGGCCGGTCGCACCCTTCGTCGAGGAGACCGCCGTCTTGGCCGCGTGCTCCTCGCCGAGCGCCTCCTTGATCACCTTCGTCTCACTCGCATCGCCGAGCGGAGTCGACGTCGCATGCGCGTTGACGTAGCCGACCTCGGTCGGCTCGACGCCTGCGTCGGTGAGGGCCATCCGCATCGCCCGGGCGGGGTTCTTGCCGGTCGGGTCCGGCTCGGTCATGTGCGCGGCGTCCGATGAAACCCCGTAGCCCAGCAGCTCGCCGTAGATCTCCGCGCCGCGCGAGCGCGCATGCTCGAGCTCCTCGAGCACCAGCACCGCAGCGGCCTCTCCCATCACGAGGCCGTCGCGGTCGCCGTCGAAGGGGCGCGAGGCGCGCGCCGGATCGTCGTTACGGCGCGACAGGGCCCGCATCGAGTCGAAGCCGGCGATCCCGACGGGCGTAATCGGCGCCTCCGTCCCGCCGGCGAACATGACGTCCGCCCGCCCGATCCGAATCGCGTCGAGCGCGTCGCCGATCGCCATGTTCGACGCGGCGCAGGCAGTGCACTCCGACATCAGCGGACCTTTCGTGCCGAGCTCGATCGAGACCCACCCCGCACCCATGTTCGGGATGATCGAGGGGATCGAGAACGGGCTGACCCGGTCGGGTCCCCGATCGCGCAGGACGTCGTAGCAATCCTGGAACGACTTCAGGCCCCCGATGCCCGTCGCGATCGAGGCGCCGACGCGCTCGGGCTCGGCCTGCACGTCGATCCCGGAGTCCTGCTCCGCCTGGCGCGCCGCGGCCAGAATCATCTGCGCGAACCGGTCCATGCGCCGCGCCTTCTTGCGGTCGATCCATTGTGCCGGGTCGAATTCCTTCAGCTCGCAGGCGAAGTGGACGCCGAAATCGGCATGGTCGAAGGAGGTGATCTCGGCGGCGCCGGAATCGCCGGCGGTGAGGCTCTGCCAGCTCGACTCGACGTCGTTGCCGAGCGGCGAGACCATGCCGAGGCCGGTGATCACCACCCGGCGTCTTCCGTTGAGCGATGCGTTCCCCATTACATTCCCAAGCCGCCGTCGACGAGCAGTACCTCCCCCGTGATGAACGAGGCCTCGTCAGAGCAGAGGAACCGTACCGCTCCCGCCACGTCCTCCGGATCGCCGAAGCGCCCGAGCGGAGTGTTCTGCAGCATCAACGTTCTCATCTCTTCCGCGATCGCCTGTGTCAGACGGGTGTCGATGTACCCAGGAGCGACAACATTGGCACGCACGCCCCGGCCGCCGAGCTCGCGGGCGAGCGCCTTGGTGAAGCCGATGATCCCGGCCTTCGAGGCCGAATAGTTCGTCTGCCCGGGATTCCCGTGCAGGCCGACGATGCTGGAGACGTTCACGATCGAGCCAGAGCGCCGTTTCATCATCGGCCTGGCCGCCGCCCGGCAGGTGTAGAAGACCGCGGAGAGATTCGTTTCCAACACGTCGCGCCAGTCCTCGTCCGGCATCCGCGCGAGCAGCCCGTCACGCGTGAGGCCGGCGTTGTTGACCAGCACGTCGAGCTCGCCCGCCTCCTCGACCAGCTGTTTCGCCTCGTCCGCGTTCGATACGTCCGCCTGCATCGCCCGGCCGCCGCACTCCTTGGCCACCGCCCCGGCCTCGTCGCCGCCGGAGCGATAGCCCACCACCACCGAAGCGCCGGCGCCCGCGAGCGCGAGCGCAATCGCGCGCCCGATCCCGCGCGAGCCGCCCGTCACAAGGGCCGTCTTGCCCTCCAGCGAGGCGAACTCGCCCGCCACTAGGCGGTGGAGAGCGTTTCCTCGAGCTTCTCGAGGGAGGCGAGATTGTTGACCGAGACCGCCTTGACCGAACGGTCGATGCGCTTCACGAGCCCCGAGAGGACGTTGCCCGGGCCGATCTCGACGAATGTCCTCGCGCCGTCGCGCATCAGCTCGGTGGCCGCCTGCGTGAACTTGACCGGCGCCGTCAGCTGCTCGACGAGCAGCGTGCCGACGCGCTGGGCGGGCTCGATCTTCGCGGTCACAGTCGACATGAACGGGGCGCTCGCCTCACGGAACCTGATTCGCTCCACCGCCGGGCGCAGCCGCTCGGCCGCCCGCGCGACCAGCGGACTGTGGAACGCGCCCGACACGCGCAGCTTGACGGTGCGGCGCGCGCCCTCCTCCTCGGCTTCCTCGCAGCACTCGTCGACCGCGGGGTTCTCGCCGGAGACCACGACCTGGCCCGGGCAGTTGTAGTTCGCGGGCCAGACGCCCAGGATCCGGCGGCACAGCCGTTCGACCACCTCGTCCTCGAGACCGAGGATCGCCGCCATCGACCCCGGCCGCTCACGCGCGGCCTCCGCCATGGCGAGCCCGCGCTCGCGGACGAGCGCGATCGCCTCTTCCGTTCCGAGTACGTCCGCCGCGGCCAGCGCGGCGAACTCTCCGACGGAATGGCCGACGACGAAATCGGGCCGGATGCCGCGCTCCCGCAACGCGGCCAGAACCGCCAGGCTCGTCGCGACGAGCGCTGGCTGCTGCGTCTCGGTCTCGAGCAGTTCTTCCTCGGAACCTTCGAAGCAGAGCCGCGCGAGATCGAGCGATGCGGCTGCGCTGCCGCGCTCGAAGACGGCCATCGCCTCCGGAAAGGCCTCCGCGATCTCGCGGCCCATGCCCGCCTCGACCGACCCCTGGCCGGGGAAGCAAAATGCAATTTTTCCGCTCATTTCATCCTCCGGTCGGTCCATTCGATCAAACCCGAGCCCCATGTGAGGCCCGCACCCATCCCCGTCATCAGCACGAGACGGCCCTGCTCGAGTCGCCCTTCCGCCTGCGCATCCGCCAATGCGAGCGGAATCGACCCCGAAGACGTGTTGCCATAGCGGTCGACGTTGACGACCACCTTTTCGTCCGGGATGCCGAGCTTCCTGGACGCGTGGTCGATGATTCGCACGTTCGCCTGGTGGGGCACGTAGACGTCGACGTCGTCCACATCCCGGCCGCACTCCTCGAGCACCTTCGCGGCTGACGAGACGAGCACCCGCGTGGCGAACTTGAACACCTCTCTGCCGTTCATCTTCGCGTAGTGCATCCGCTCGGCGACGGTCTCGGCAGAGGCCGGAGCGCGTGAGCCGCCGCCCGGCATGTACAGCTGTGGTCCGCCCGAGCCGTCGGCGCCGAGCTCGAAGCCGAGGAAGCCGCCACCGTCGTCAACGCGCTCGAGCATGACCGCGCCCGCGCCGTCCCCGAAGAGAACGCAGGTGCGGCGGTCCGTCCAATCCATGATCTTGGAGAGGACGTCGCCTCCCACGACGAGCGCGCGGTCGGAGAGGCCGCCGGCGAGCATCCCGTAGGCCTGTGCGAGCGCATACATGAAGCCGGTGCACCCGGCCGAGAGGTCGTAGGCGGCCGCGTCCGGGGCACCCAGCTGGTCGGCCAGGATCGCTCCCGTCGACGGGAACGCCATGTCCGGGGTGACGGTGGCCACGATGATCAGGTCGAGGTCCTTCGCGGCGACGCCCGCCTGCTCGAGCGCAAGCTCGGCTGCGGGCCTCGCGAGGTCGGACATCGCCTGCTCCGGCTCGGCGATCCGTCGCTCGCGAATGCCCGTGCGATCGACAATCCATTCGTCGGAGGTGTCGACAATTTGCGCGAGCTCGTCGTTCGTCATCACCCGGTTGGGCGCGTAAGCCCCGATCCCGGTGATCGAGATCGCGACGCCGTTCTGCGCCTTGGCGATCACGGCGTCTGCCCCTCCACCGCGTCGCTTGGCTGCGCCTCGCTCCCGCGGGGGCAACCATGTTTCCCCCGCGAGCCCTCTTCTTCTTCTAAGTACACGCCGCCCCCCGCGGCGCTCATGTCACCGCGCGGAGCGGCGATGACAATCTGGGAAACCTCCCGGTTTCCCAGGACCCTTCCGCCGCGCTGTCGCTCTGAGCTCACGCTCATCGCTCCACCGCGAACGTGAGCGTCCCGCGAGCGGCCAGCTCGCCGTCGACCCGTGCCGTGGCCTTCCCCTTCCCGACCGGGCCGCGCACCTGCTCGAGCGAGCACTCGAGCTCGAGCTCGTCACCAGGCTCGACGATCCGCTTGAAGCGCACGTCGTCGATCCCCGCGAAGAGGGCGATCCGGCCCCGGTTCTCCTCCTGCGCGAGCACGGCGACGGCGCCGGTCTGGGCCATCGCCTCCACGATCAGCACGCCCGGCATGACCGGCCTACCCGGGAAGTGCCCGCGCAGGTACCACTCGTCCGCACCCACGCGCTTCCGCGCACGGACGCGCTCACCCGGCTCGAGCTCGAGCACTTCGTCGATCAGCAGGAACGGCTCCCGGTGGGGCAAGATCGCCTCGATCTCGGCGCGGCCGAACGGTGTCTTCACGCGATGTCTTCTGAAAGCCGTGCACGCAGACTCGCCCGGGCCCGGTGCGCGTAGCACTTCGCGGTTCCCACAGGCATGTCCGACGCCTCTGCGATCTCGGCGAAGGAGAAGTCGAGCGCGTCCTTCAGCACGACCACCTTCGCCTGTTGAGGAGCGATCCGCTCGAGGCCCGCGCCCAGCTCGGTGCGAAGCTCGGCGCGGGCGGCAGCCTCGGCCGGGTCTCCGTCGGTCGCGACCCGGCTGTCCTCGACCAGCGGCTCGCAGCGGCGAACCCGCTGGCGGTCACCGACGTCGCGGCACGTGTTGACCACCAGCCGGTGCAGCCAGGTCGAGAACTGCGACTCGCCTCGGAATTGGCCCAGCCTGACGCACAGCTTGGCGAGCGCTTCCTGCGCCGCGTCGCGGGCGTCCTCGGGATCGCCCACGAGATGAGCGGCGAGCCGCTCCACCCGCGGAGCGTGGCGCTCGCAGAGCGTCGCCAGCGCCTTTCGGTCGCCGTCCTTCGCACGCCTGACCAGGATCGGATCACTCAACCTCTCGTAGACCAGCGGCCCTTCGGGCCGCAGCGTTTGCCTGATCTGACGGCCCTTGCGCAGAGGAGGTTGCACGGTGCGGCTTAGTGTAGTTGGGCATGTCCGGCTCACTGGCCCCCCAGGCCGTCAAACCGCTGCTTCGCGGCGGTTTCGGCCTCGTCTACCTGTACGAGGAACGGTGCCCTTCGACGCAGCGCCTGCTTCCGGAGGACGCGCCGGAGGGAGCCGTGGCCGTGGCGGAGGAACAGACCGAGGGCCGCGGGCGGCTCGGCCGCCGCTGGGAGGCGCCGCCGCGCTCGAGCGTCCTCTGCTCTGTGTGCCTGCGCCCGGAGGCCCCGCCCGCCCGCTATCCCGAGCTGACGCTCGTCGGAGCCGAGGGTTGCATCGAGGCGATTCGCGCGGTCACCGCGCTCGAGCCGACGGTCAAGGAGCCGAACGATGTGCTGATCGGCGGCCGCAAGGTCGCCGGCGTCCTGGGCGAGGCATTCGAAGGGCGCGTGGTGCTCGGGATCGGGATCAACGTCAACGTGCCGGTCGGTCAGCTCCCGCGCGAGGCTCGTCTGCCGCCAACCTCGCTCCTGATCGAGACCGGCGGCGAGATCGACCGGGCGGAGCTCCTGGTCACGCTGCTCGACGAGCTGGAACGAGCCTACGGGCGCTGGATCGCGCGGCTCTGATTGCCCGCCGCGTCGACAGCGACGACGCTGAAGCGAGTGGCGCCCGGGAGCCGGAACCGGCCGCGGCGCACATGCCTGACCAGCCGGCGCCCGTCGAGGTCGGCCGTCACCGTCGCCGCCTCGCTGATCGAGAACTCGAGCCGGCGCGCAGACAGCAGACGCAGCTGTGGACGGACGGTGTCGATCCGAACGGCCGCCTCCTGCGCGACCGTGGTCACGGCATCGGTCGCTTCGATCGTCACCCGGTACAGGCCGTCCCGCAACCTCGTTCCGTCCCAGACGACCTGCGTTGCGACCGGGCCGAGCCGTCCGGTGAAGAGCGTTCGGAGCGGCCGCGTATCCCGGTAGGCCCGGATGACGACGTCGGCCGCGGTCGTCAGCCGGAACGACAGCGCCGTCGTGTCGAAGCGGCCGTCGGCGTTGGGGGAGATCGCCGGCGGCGCGGCACGAAAGTCGGCGAGCGTGCGGTCGACCGTGAACTGCGTCGCGGTCGTCATCTCGGCTCCCGCAGCCGTTCTCGCGGTGACGAGGAGCGTGTACCGCCCGTCGGGAACGGCGATCTGTCTCCAGACGAACGCTTGCGTCCCGGCTCTGCGGAGCCCGCTGAAGAGCGTCCCCACCGCCTCGCCCCTGTCGTTCGCCACCGTCGCGGTGACGGTGGCCGCGGCGCCGAGGCGGTACGTCACCCTCGCGTTGTCCCCGCGGCGGTCGCCGTTCGGGCTGACGACGGGCGGATCGACGCGGAGGTCGCTGACCATCAGCGTCGCCAGCGGCCCGCCGATCGAGCCCACGACGGGCCTCGCGTACGGCCCGGCGGCGATCGTGTAGCCGTGGCGCCCCGGTACCACGCCCCGCGCGTCCCAGGTCCAGTCGATCGTGGACCCGAGCCCGAACCCGGATGCTACGGGCCTGTTCAGCGAGTCCGTCACGGTCACGGTCCACTGCAGCGGCGTCGAGAGGCGGGCTGTGAACCGCACGTTGCTCCCGACCGACCCGCGCACGACCGGCGAATAGATTTTCGGGAGACCTGTTTGCGAGACGGCCGTGCGAATGTTGCCCAGCTGCGCGTAGACGTACGTACCTGGGCAGCTGGTCGGGTAGACGTCCCGGTGCCCGGAGATCGCGCGGGTCGGCACGCGGGTCCCCTGCCGGAAGCGAGGATTTCCGCTCGAGACCGCCGTGACCACGGACCGCGGATCGACGTGCGCCACGTCGAGCCGCCAGGCAAGCAGACGCACGAGCGCGGCGCGCGCGGCCGGGGTGACCGAGCTCGAGTTGTAGTTGCCGATCAGGGCGACCCCGACAGAGCCGCGGTTGAACCCGAGTGCGTGTGCGCCGATCACCGGCCGCTCGATGCCGCCGTAGCGGCCCTCGAACACCTGGCCGTACTTGTCGACGAGAAAGTTGTAGCCGATGTCGTCCCAGCCGTTTCCGAGCACGTGGTACACCTCGATCGAGCGGACGATCGCGGCCGACTGAGAACGGCTGTAGGCGTTCGAGCCGGCGGTGTGATGCACGACCGCGAACTTCAGCTCGGACGCGTAGTGAGGCTTCGACCGCCGGATCCGCTCGTTCGCACCCCACGCCGTGCGCGGCACGATCTGCGGCGCGCCGGCGACGAACAGCTCACGTCCGCGCGGTGCCTGGAGCGGGCTCCGAACGAAGAAGCCCCGCAACCGACGGACGGTGCCCACGACGCGGTACTGGATCGCGTCCGAGCCCGGCGCCCAGTACGGGTTGCCGAGCCGCCAGCCGCGCGCACGTCGGGCCTCGACCGTGTCTCTGTCGGGCAGGTCCTCCGATTCCGCGTCGGCGGTCTGCCAGCCCGTCCAGCGCCCGTCGAGCTTCCTCGTCCGGAACTGCACCTTGCCCGGGCCTTTCCAGTGGATGCCGACGAGATCGAACGGCGCCACCCGCTCGGCGCCGCGTATGACCGGAAGCTCGCGCGAGAACATGCGCGCGGATGCCGCCTGCGCCGTCGCGGGCATGGCGAGGAGGGCGATTGCGGCAGCCAGAACCTTCATCGCAAGAACCGGGCTCCTCGAGGAAAGCAAAAGCTCGTTCCGGCCACAAGTGAGAAAAGGCCCTGCTGATAGAGTCTTTACAACCGTGAAGCGGCGCTTCCTGTGCGCGTTCGTGGCCTCACTCGCCGTCGTCTTCGCGCTGACGGGCATCGCTCACGGTTCACCGGCGCGTCCTCGCGTCCTCGCGATTCATTTCGCGCTCGAGGTCAATCCGGTCACGCAGGACTACGTGAACCACCAGATCTCGCGCGCGAACCGCGGCCACTACGACGCCGTCGTGATCCTGCTCGACACGCCCGGTGGCCTCTCCACCTCGATGGAGAAGATCTTCCAGAAGGAGCTTTCCTCCAAGATCCCGGTGATCGTCTACGTCTCGCCGAAAGGCGCGGGCGCCGCATCCGCGGGTGTGTTCATCGCGATGGCTGCGGACGTCCTGGCGATGGCTCCCGAGACGAACATCGGCTCCTCGACGCCGATCGGCCAAGGAGGCGGCGCGCTCGACAAGGATCTTCGCCGCAAGGTGATCAACCACTTCGCTGCCAAGCTGCGGGCGATGGCCAAGGATCACGGGCGCAATGTCGCATGGGCCGATGCGGCCGTCCGTAAGGCGTCGAACCTGTCCGCCGACGAGGCGCTGCGCATGCACGTGATCGACGTGACCGCGCCGACGCTGCCGGCGCTCCTCAACAAGATCAACGGGCGCAGGACGCTGCCGAACCACTACGTCCTCAACACCAAGAACGCCGAGGTCGTCTACGTCAAACCGGGCTTCTTCACCCGCCTGCTGAACACGCTGATCGATCCGAACCTGATCACATTGCTCTTCCTCGCGGGAATCGCGGGCATCGGCTACGAGATCTTCCATCCCGGGGTCGTGCTGCCCGGCGCGCTCGGCGCGGTGGCGCTCCTGACCGCGCTGTTCGGGTTCTCGATCCTGCCGATCAGCTGGGCGGGACTCGCGCTCGTCCTGCTCGGGCTCACGCTGCTCGTGCTCGAGGCGCACGTGGTCAGCCATGGAACCCTGGCCGTGTCCGGCCTGATCAGCCTCGTGATCGGAGCCCTGATGCTGTTCCGAAACGCGCCGCAGCCCTACCACGTGAACACGCCGCTCGTGATCACGCTTGCCGTCCTGATTGGCGGGCTCTGGGCGTTCGCCTTGACGAAGGCGGTGCAGGTCAAGCGGCAGCCGGTTAGCGTGGGGACGCAGACGATGGTCGGCGAGGTGGGCGAGGTGCGCGGCGCCGGGCTCGTGTTCGTGAACGGCGAGCTCTGGCGCGCCCGCTCGGGCGACGAGCCGTTGCGACCGGGCCAGCGCGTGCGCGTGGAAGGGGTCGACGACGCGCTCGTCCTCGATGTGGAGCCGGTCGACGCTCCCGCGGGTACCGCGGTCACCTAGGATCGGCTCATGGCTGCCGCCCTGATCGTTCTCGCCGCACTCGTCTTCATCGTCGTGCTCTTCCTGATCTCGGCGATCAAGGTCGCGCGGGAGTACGAGCGCGGCATTGTCTTTCGTCTCGGCCGACTGCTGCCCAGCCCGAAGGGGCCTGGGCTGTTCATTCTGATCCCGATCGTCGACCGCATGGTCAAGGTCGATCTGCGCACGATCACGCTGAACATCCCGCCGCAAGAGGTCATCACCAAGGACAACGTGCCCGCGCGTGTGAACGCCGTCGCGTACTTCCGGATCGTCGAACCGAAGGCCGCGATCGTCCAGGTCGAGAACTTCATGGTCGCGACCTCGCAGATCGCCCAGACGACGCTGCGGTCCGTACTCGGCCAGCACTTGCTCGACGAGCTGCTCTCGGAACGCGACAAGATCAACGCGATCCTGCAGGAGATCATCGACGAGGCGACGTCGCCCTGGGGGATCAAGGTCTCGATCGTCGAGGTCAAGGACGTCGAGATTCCTTCCGGGATGCAGCGGGCGATGGCCCGCCAGGCCGAAGCCGAGCGAGAGAGGCGCGCCAAGGTGATCAACGCCGAGGGCGAGTACCAGGCTTCCGAACGGCTCAGGGACGCCGCGACGATCATGGCGGCGACGCCCATGGCGCTCCAGCTCCGCTATCTCCAGACATTGCTCGAGCTCGGAGCCTCGCAGTCGACGACGATCGTGTTTCCGGCGCCGATCGACCTGCTTACGCCGTTCATCGAGCAGCGGTCAGACGCGCGCGGGGGAGGAAGCTGAGCGAAGCGGCGGCGCCGGCTCTGCGGCGGAACCGCCTCACAGGACACTGGGTCGCCGTCGCGCCCGTGCGCGCGCGTCGCCCGGGCGCCCACAGCGGCGAGATCGACCCGCCGACCGCCGACGAGCTCGCCTCGTGTCCGTTCTGCGAGGGGCGCGAGGACCTGACGCCGCCCGAGACGTTCGCGATCGCGGACGGCGATCGCGAGCCGGACACCCCACGCTGGCTCGTGCGCGTCGTCCCGAACAAGTATCCCGCGGTGGGAAGGCAGGAGGTGGTCGTGCACACCCCCCGGCACCTACGCTCGCTCGCCGACCTCGAAGACGCGGATCTCCGGCGGGTGAGCGAGGCGTGGCGCTCCCGGGCGGAGCGCGCGCGCACGGAAGGGTTTGCCTACGTCCAGGCGCTCGTGAACGAAGGCCGCGATGCGGGCGCGAGCCTCGGCCACTCCCACTCGCAGCTCGTGTGGCTCGAGGAGGAGCCGCCCGTCCCAGCCGAGGAGCGCCGGCGCCTCGAGGCCGAATGCACGCTCTGCGAACTCCTGGAGGAGGAGCGAAGAGACGGCGAGCGCATCGTCGTCGAGCGCGACGGCATCGTGCTCCTCTGCCCCTACGCAGGCCGGCTCGCCTACGAGCTCCTGGTCGCCCCCGTCGAGCACGAGTACGACGGATTCGCCAGCGACGGGCTCGGCGTGGCGCTCGAGCTCCTGGCCGAAGGGCTCCGCCGCCTGTTCGCGGTCGAAGGGCTCCGACCGCTGAACGCGTGGCTGCACACCGCGCCGTTCGGCGAGGACGGCCATTGGCACATCGAGGCCCTGCCGCGCCTGTCGCTGCTTGCCGGGCTCGAGCTCGGCGCGGGCTGCTACGTCAACTCGGTTCCGCCCGAGGAGGCAGCGGAGGCTCTGCGCCAAGCCTCGCCCGCGCGGATGCCCGCGCCTCCTGCCCTCCCGTCGTAGCCGGCTACGAAGGCGAAGCGGCCGGTGCGCCCTTCGCTTCCCTGAAGCGCCGCGCCGCGTCGATCGCCGCGCCGAGATTGAGACCTTTGTCCTTCGCCTGCTTGATCAGCATGACCGTCTCGAGCGCGTCGATGTCGTAGATCCGCTGCTTCTTGCCCTTGGTCGGGATCTGCGCCTTGTTCGTCCAATAATCGAGCTGCATCTTCGAGATGCCTGCGATCTGGCAGACCTGCCCCAAATACAGTTCGACTTTGTCGAGGTGCTCGGCGAGGTCGATCGGCTCGAGGAAATCGATCTGCTTACTAAACGCCATGAATCCTTCTTTCAAGTCGGGCTCTACCCCCGCCGAAGCCTATAGAGGTATGCGCGATTTGTGAAGAGGAACCGGGGTAAACCGGCGCGAAACTATTCGCTCGACGCGGCCTCGACGGCTTCCTTTTCCTCCTCCTCCTCCTCCGCCGGCTCCACGACGGGTGCGAGCGCCGACACGCGCTCGTCGCCCTTCAGCCGCATGACGATCACACCCTGGGTCGCGCGGCCTGCGCGCTTGATGTCGTCGACCGCCATCTTGATCACCGTCCCGCCGGTCGAGATCAGCATCACCTGGTAGCCGTCGCGGACGACCCGTGCGCCGGCGAGCTGGCCCTTCGCCTGAGTCAGCTGGACCGTCTTGACGCCCAAGCCGCCGCGGCCCTTGCGCGGGTAGTCGGAGAGCTTCGTTCGCTTGCCGTATCCGTTCTCGGTCACGACCAGGAGATCGCCTTCGTTCACCGCGACCACGTCGCAGGCGATCACCTCGTCGCCCTTGCGCAGGCCCATGCCCTTGACGCCGGCGGTGTCGCGCCCCATCGGCCGGGCGTCGTGCTCGCTGAACCGGATCGTCTGACCCTTGCGGGACACCATCAACACGTCGTCCTCGCCCGCGGAGTCGCGAACCGAGACGAGCTCGTCGCCGTCCCGCATCTTGATCGCGATGATCCCGTCGGCGCGCAGCGGCGTGTTGTAGGCGGCCAGCTCCGTCTTCTTGACGACCCCGTTCTTCGTCGCGAAGACGAGGTACTTCGCCTCTTCGAAGTCGCGGGTCTGGATCACGGCGCGCACCTGCTCGTCCTGGCGGAACGGCAACAGGTTCTGGATGGCACGGCCCTTGGACTGACGCGAGCCAAGTGGGAGCTCATGCACCTTGAGCCGGTAGACCTTGCCGACGTTCGTGAAGAAGAGGATGTAGTCGTGGGTGGAGGCGACGAAGAGATGCTCGATGTAGTCCTCCTCCTTGAGGTCCATGCCCATCACGCCCTGCCCGCCCCGGCGCTGCTCGCGGTACGTCGTCACCGGTAGACGCTTGATGTAGTTCGAGCGCGTGATTGCGATCACCATGTCTTCCTCCGCGATCAGGTCCTCGAGTTCGAGCTCGCCCTCGGCGGCCACGATCTCCGTGCGGCGATCGTCGTTCTTGCCGTAGATCTGCTTGATTTCGAGCAGCTCCTCGCGAAGGAGCGCGTCGATGCGGGACTCGTCGCCGAGGATCGCGCGCAGCTCCGCGATCCGCTCCTGGAGATCCTTGTACTCGTCCTCGACCCGCTTGCGCTCGAGCGCGGTTAGCGCGCGCAGGCGCAGATCGAGGATCGCCTGCGCCTGGATCCCGCTCAGTTCGAACTCGCGCATCAGGCCCTCGCGCGCCTCGTCCGTATCCTCGGCGGCGCGGATCAGCGCGATGACGGCGTCCAGGTTGTCGAGCGCCGTCAGGTAGCCCTGCAGCACGTGCGAGCGGGCCTCGGCCTTGCGGAGCTCGTACTTCGAGCGGCGCGTGATGATCTCGCGCTGGAAGTCGAGGTAATGACCGAGCAGGTCGCGCAGCCCGAGCGTGCGCGGGACGCCGTCGACGAGCGCGACGGCGTTGTAGCCGAACGTCGTCTGGAGCGCCGTGTGCTTGAACAGCTTGTTGAGAACGACCTGCGGGACCGCCTCGCGCTTCAGCTCGACCTGGATGCGCATGCCGGTCTTGTCGGAGAGATCCTTGACGTCCGAGATCTCCGTGAGGACCTTGTCGTTGACGAGATCGGCGATCTTCTTGATCACGCCGACGTCGCCGCCCTTCTTCACGGTGAAGGGAAGCTCGTTGACGATGATCGCGGTCTTGCCGCCGCGCAGCTCCTCGATGTGCGCGCGGGCGCGCAGGACGATCCGGCCGCGGCCGGAGCGATACGCCTCCCGGATCCCCTCGCGGCCGACGATGATCCCGCCCGTTGGAAAGTCGGGACCCTTGATGTCCTTGGTCAGCCGGCCGACGTCGATCTCCGGCTCGTCGATCATCGCCACGAGCGCGTTGATGACCTCGTTCAGGTTGTGCGCGGGGATGTTGGTCGCCATCCCCACGGCGATCCCGGCCGAGCCGTTGACCAGCAGGTTCGGGAAGCGAGAGGGCAGGACCGACGGTTGCCGCCGCGACTCGTCGTAGTTCGGGACGAAGTCGACGGTGTCCGCGTCGATGTCGCGGAGGAGCTCGGTCGCGATCCGCGCGAGCCGGCACTCGGTGTAGCGCATTGCAGCGGCGGGGTAGTCGTCGATGTTCCCGAAGTTGCCCTGGCCGTCCACGAGCGGGTAGCGCATCGAGAAGGGCTGCGCGAGCCGGACGAGCGTGTCGTAGATCGCCGTGTCGCCGTGCGGGTGGTAGGCGCCCATCACGTCGCCCACGACGCGGGCGCACTTCAGCCGCGGCCGGCCGGGCTGGAGCCCGGCCTCGTGCATGGCGTAGAGGACGCGCCGGTGCACCGGCTTGAGGCCGTCGCGCACGTCCGGCAGCGCACGCGAGACGATCACGCTCATCGCGTAGTCGAGGAAGCTCGAGCGCATCTCCTGCTCGAGCTCGCGCGCTTCGATTCG
>JBIOYJ010000201.1:0-12728 GCA_044870105.1 Gaiellaceae bacterium
TCGGCGAGGGGAATCCGGGCCTCGAGCTCGGGCTCGAGCTCGCCGAGACCCTCTTCGTTCGGGTCGAGGGCGACTTCGGGCTCTGGGTCGAGCAGCTGCTCGCCGAGTCGACCGGCAAGGACGGCAAGGGCATCGTCCCGGTCGCCGAGGGCGGCGAGCGTTTCGACGTGCGCCTGCCCGATCCGTACGAGCTCGGCCAGGAGTTCTTCCGCTGGGAGTTCGCGACGGCCGTCGCCGGCTCGCGGCTCGCCCTGAACCCGTTCGACCAGCCGGACGTCCAGGCCGCGAAGGACCGCACGCAGGCGGTGCTCGGCCACGCGGACGAGCCCGAGCTGGAGCCCGAGGGCAACCTCGACGCGCTGCTGGAGAGCGCGGTCGAGGGCGACTGGGTCGCGATCCAGGCGTTCGTCGACCCGGCCCGGGAGGGCGAGCTGGAGCCGCTCCGCGCCCGCGTGCGCGAGGGCGGGCTGCCGCTCGCCGTCGGGCTTGGCCCGCGCTACCTCCACTCCACCGGTCAGCTGCACAAGGGCGGCCCCGACACCGTGATCGCCGTCCAGGTCGTCGACGACCCCGGCGAGGAGCTGCCGATCCCGGGCCGCGAGTTCGGCTTCCGGCGCCTGATCCGGGCACAGGCCGCCGGCGACTACGAGGCGCTGCGCGAGCGGGGACGGCGAGTCTGCCGGGTAGCGCTGTGAAGCTCGGCATGGTTGGCCTGGGCCGGATGGGCTCGGGGATGACCGAGCGGCTGGAGCGCGGCGGCCACACCGTCCAGACCTTCGACCCGAACGTGCCCTCGACCGCCGCCTCGCTCGAGGAGCTCGCCCAGCAGCTCGAGCCGCCGCGCATCGCCTGGCTGATGATCCCCGCTGGGAAGATCACCGAGGACGCATTCAGGACCCTGCTCGGGGTGCTCGACCCCGGCGACGTGATCGTCGACGGCGGCAACTCGAACTTCCACGACTCGCAGCGCCGTCACGCCGAGGCCCAGGAGCGCGGCGTCCACTTCGTCGACGTCGGCGTCTCGGGCGGCGTCTGGGGGCTGCGCGAGGGCTTCTGCCTGATGGCCGGCGGCGACGAGGGAGCGGTCGCCCTGCTCTCCCCCGCCTTCGGCACGCTCGCGCCGGAGGGCGGCTGGGCGCACGTCGGCCCCTCCGGCGCCGGCCACTTCGTGAAGATGGTCCACAACGGGATCGAGTACGGGCTGATGCAGGCCTACGCGGAAGGCTTCGAGATCATGAACTCCTCCGAGTTCGAGCTCGACCTGCACGAGATCTCCGGGATCTGGGACCATGGCTCGGTCGTTCGGAGCTGGCTGCTCGAGCTTCTGCACGACGCCTTCGAGAAGGACGGGTCGAAGCTCGAGGCGATCGAGGGCTACGTTGAGGACTCGGGCGAGGGACGCTGGACCGTGTTCGAAGCGATCAACGAGAGTGTGCCGACGCCGGTGATCTCGGCCGCGCTCTTCGCGCGCTTCGCATCGCGGCAGGACGAGTCGTTCGCGGCCAAGGTGAACGCGGCGCTGAGGAACCAGTTCGGTGGGCACGCCGTCCGCCCCTCCGAGCCGGCCCGCTGATGGCGACGCTCGAAGAAAACCCTCTGCTCGAGGGTCTCCAGCTCTCGCGGAGCGCGGAGCCCTGCGCGCTCGCGATCTTCGGCGCCTCCGGCGATCTGACGCGGCGCAAGCTTTTCCCGGCGTTGTACTCGCTCGCCTTCCGCCGGCTGCTGCCCGAGAAGTTCGGCGTCGTCGGCACCGCCCGCAGCGAGGAAACCGACGACGAGTTCCGCGAGCGGATGAAGGAAGCGGCGCAGGAGTTCGGCCGCGACGAGTTTCGCGAGGACGTCTGGGAGTGGCTGGCGGGCGGGATGCGCTACGTCGCGACCGAGTTCGCCGACGAGGGCGGCGAGGGCCGTGTCGCCGAGGCGCTGAACGAACTCGATCAGGAGCGAGGTACGGCAGGCAACCGGGTCTACTACCTCGCCGTCCCACCCGACGCCTTCGAGCCGATCGTCAAGGCGCTCGGCAAGCGTCGCTCGGCCGCGGGGTGGACCCGCCTGATCGTGGAGAAGCCGTTCGGACGCGACCTCGCCTCGGCGCGTGAGCTCAACGAGCTCCTGCAGGAGCACTTCCGCGAGAGCGAGATCTTCCGGATCGACCACTACCTCGGCAAGGAAACCGTCCAGAACATGCTCGCGCTCCGCTTCTCGAACGGGATCTTCGAGCCGATCTGGAACCGACAGTTCATCGACCACGTCCAGATCACGGTCGCGGAATCGATCGGGATCGAGGGCCGCGCCGCCTACTACGAGCAGGCCGGCGCGATCCGCGACATCTTCCAGAACCATCTGCTTCAGCTGCTCGCGCTCACGGCGATGGAGCCGCCGATCGACTTCACGGCGGACTCGGTTCGAAACGAGAAGGTGAAAGTCCTGAAGTCGATGCACACGCCGGGGCCGAAGCATGTGGCGCGAGGGCAGTACGGGCGGGGCTACGTCGAAGGCGAGGAGGTGCCCGGCTACCGCGAGGAGGAGGGCGTCGATCCGAATTCGATGACGGAGACCTTCGTGGCGGCGAAGCTGTTCGTCGACAACTGGCGCTGGGCCGACATCCCCTTCTACGTTCGCGCCGGCAAGCGGTTGCCGCGCCGCGAGACGACGATTGCGATCCAGTTCCAGCGCGCGCCGCACCCGCCGTTCGCGGACGTGCTCGCCGAGGAGCTGCGGCCGAACGCGCTCGTCTTCCACATCCAGCCCGACGAGGGCGTCTCGCTCGCGATCGGGGCCAAGGTTCCGGGCCAGGGGATGCAGATCCGCACCGTGCACATGGACTTCGTCTACGGCGGCGCCTTCCGCATCGCGCTTCCGGAGGCCTACGAGCGGCTGATCCTCGACGCGATGCGCGGCGACGCGACGCTGTTCACGCGAAGCGACGAGATCGAGGAGCAGTGGTCGCTCGTCGACGCCGTCGTGGCGACGTGGGCCCGCGACCGGCCCGCGTTCCCGAACTACGCGGCCGGCACGTGGGGGCCGGCGGCGGCGGACGAGCTCATGCACCGAGACGGACGCGAATGGCGACGTCACTGACTCTCACTTCGGTCGCTGAGATCGAGCACGCGCTCTCGGCGCTGCGCTCGGAGCCGACCCCGACCGGCGAGGCGCAGCTGCGCACGAACGTCATGACCCACATCGCGTGGGTGCCGGAGGAGTGGGTGGAGGCCGCCGAGGATGTGCTGGCCGGGTTGATGGAGCGGCATCCGTCGCGAACGATCGTCCTCTTTCCCCAGCCCGAAACGGAGGAGGGACTGGAGGCCGAGGTCGCGGTCGAGTGCTTCCCGGTCGGGACCGGGGACCGCACCGTCTGCACGGACACGATCCGGATCCGTCTCTGCGGAAAGCGGGCGGCCGTACCCGCCAGCGTCGTCCAGCCGCTGCTGATCGCCGATCTGCCGGTCTTCCTGCGCTGGCGCGGTTTGCCAGCGTTCGGCGCGCAGGAGTTCGAGCAGCTCGCCGACGTCGTCGACCGGCTGATCGTGGACAGCACCGAATGGCCCGACCTTCCGGCTCCGTATGCGCGACTGGCGGACGTATTCGACCGGGCGGCGGTCTCCGACATCGCCTGGGCCCGAACGAGCCGGTGGCGGACGCAGCTCGCTTCGCTGTGGCCCGGGATCGCCGACGTACGGCGGATCGGCGTCGTCGGGACGGCCGCGCAGGCGAACCTCCTCGCGGGCTGGCTGGGCTCGCGGCTCGAGCGCGCGGTCGAGCTCGAGCACGAGCCGTCCGATCGTCTCGTGGGCGTCGAGATCGACGGAGAGGCTGCACCCTTCCCGCCGGGAGACCCGCCCGATCCGAGCGATCTGCTCTCCGACGAGCTGGACCGGGTCGCGCGCGATCCGATTTACGAGGCAGCCGTGCGCGCGGCCGTGTGACGCGGGCGCCAGGCGGCGGCGTACATACGGTGTGGAAGCGGCGACGGCGGTTTCACCACTGAGACGCTTCGGCGTCGAGCGGCCGAGCTTCGCGGCGGTCGCCGAGCAATGCCTCGACGACGTGCACGCGTATCTCGTTTACCTGACCAAAGACCGCGGCGTGGCCGAGGACCTGACCGCCGAGACCTTCGAGCTCGCGCTGAAGCGCTGGCGAGGCTGGAACCCGCGCCGTTCCGCGGCGAAGACCTGGCTCTGCCAGATCGCCCGCTCGGTTGCGCTCGACCATTTTCGGTCCGAGCAGCGCCGCCGACGCCGTGAGCAGACGTTTGCGCCGGCGGAGGCGGCAGAGCCCGACCTGTTCGAAGGCCTCTCCCCCGATCTCGACGAGGCCTTGCGCTCGCTGTCAGCCGCAGAGCGCGAGGTGATCGCGCTTCGCGTCGTGCTCGAGCTGGACGGCGAGACGGCGGCGCGGGTGCTCGGGATCAGCGCGACGGCGTGTTCCACCCGGCTGAGCCGGGCCCTGAAGAAACTCGAGGAGAAAGTGAGCTCCGATGTCCGTGTCTGAGGCGATCCTGCAAGAACTCCGCGCGGCGAAGCCGGTCGCGCCGGAGGCGCTGCGCGACCGAGTCCGTGCGCTCGAGGCGAAACGGCCGCGGCAGTTGCCGCTGCGCCCGCTGGCGCTCGCCGCTGCTCCGGCGGTCGTGGCGGTGGGCCTCACCGTCGCCGTCGTCCACGGCCTCGTCAGCTCAGGATCTCAGCCGGTTCGCAACACGGCGGCGCCGAAGCCGAAGTTCTTGCCGAATGCCCGCGCGCGGTCTCCGTTTGTCCCGTCCGACCAACCGACGCTTCGCTCGGCCGAATCGCTGCCGCCGCCGAACGGCCAACGGCTCCAGCGCTACGAGGCGTGGCTGAGCGTCAGGGTGAAGGATCACGGCGCGCTGTCGGATGCGACCCAACAGGCGATGCGAACGACGCGCCGGCTGGGCGGCTACGTGGCGTTCGTGGGCTACAACGTCCCCGGAGAGCGGAGCGGGCAGTCGCGCCTCATCCTCCGCGTCCCGATCGCACATGTCCAGGAGGCGATCGAGAGCTTCTCCGGCCTCGGCTCGGTGGTCGCCGAACGAATCTCGATCAAGGACGTCGAGCGCGAGGTCGCCGAGCAGACGAAACTGATCGCGCGGATCGCCACGCGGATCCACGACCTTCGGGAGCAGCTCCGCAAGACGACCGACCCGTACGCACGCGCCGAGCTGAAGGCCAAGCTCGACCTGCTGGCCTCGCGGCTCAAGCTGCTCGAGCAGCGGAGGAAGACGACGCTGCGGCGGGCCGAGTTCGCGCGGATCTCCTTGACGCTCGCCACGAAGAAGAAGGCCGCCGCTCCCGGGCACCCGGGCCGGTTCGACCGGACGATGAGCGACGCCGGTTCCGTGCTCGTACGGGAGCTCGAGTTGCTGGTCTACGCGCTGATCGTGGCCGGGCCGCTGCTGCTTCTCGGCGGAGCGATCCTGTTCAGCTCACGCGCGGTGCGCCGGCGCGCAGACGAGCGGCTGCTTACCGAACGACCCTGAAGCGGGGCTTCGTGAGGCGCAGCGCGACCGGGTCCGACCACGACATCTCCGGCTTCCCGCCGGGCACGGAGAAGTTCAGACCGCGCACGCGGTAGTACCAGCTACCGGGGGCAAGCGGCAGCGTCGTCGACGTCGAGTTGGTCTGGAGCTTGCCGACGGTCTTCCACGGGTAGCCGGTCCGGCTCCACTGCACCTCGTACTTGTCGGCGCCGAGCGTCGGCTGCCAGGCCACGAGCGGGGCGCCGTAGAAGGACGGGCGCGACCTGCTCGCCGAGAAGAGCTCTCCGGTCGGGGAAAGCCCCGAGGCGAAGGGCGCGCCGTTGCCGGTGACGACCGGCTCGCTCGACCTGCCGAAGGCGAGCACGCGGCCCGTGTCGCAGGAGTCCTGCGTCAGCTCCATGTCGCGGTACTCGAGCGCGCCGCCCGGCCGCACCACGGGCTCGCCCGCGGCGTGGAACTTGGTGACGGCTGAAGCAAGCGTTACCCGGTTTCCGGTCACGCTCATGACCACGACCGTCTCGGCGGTCGCGACAGGGCCGATCTGGAGCGTGTCCCCGGCCGCGAACGCGGCCGCGTTGCCGACGTTCAGCGTCGCGCTGCCGGGGAAGGCGGCGCTCGTGAGCGTCGTGGTCGTCGGCTGGCTCGTCACCGCGCGGACCGGCATTATCGTCCAGTAGTAGCGGCCGGTCGGCCAGTCGCTGTCCCACAGGTCGACCTTGGCTCCGTTGACGAGCTGCTCGATCGGGATCGACGTCCCGGAACCGGACGTGCCGCCGGTCGGGCTCGAACCGCCGCCCGCGACCGCACTGCCCTCGCCTGCCTCGGTCGTCGTCACGCGAATGCCCTCGAAGGTGAAGGTAGGCGGCTCGGCTCCGTCGCCGAGGTACTTGGTACGCGCGTCCGTCACCTCCGCCGAGGTCGTCGGCAGCGCCAGCGGCCCGGTCGGACGCGGGGCGTAGGCGGGGCTGCCCACGATCGCGCCGCGGTAGACGATGTTCAGGCAGTCGACGTCGGTAAAGACGTAGACGCGGTACAGCTCCTCGCTAACGCCCCACATCGACTGGTCGCCTGTGAAGGCGAACCCGGGCATCAACCCGTGCGACTGCGGCGCGAGCGCGGTCGACGTCGTGTCCGAGATTGTCGCCACTCCCGCGAGCGGGCCTGCTGCAAACGGTGGGTTATACGACGTGTAGACCGGGCTCCACGGTCCGTACGAGACCGCCGGGAGCCCGTTCTTGGGCGTGCCGTAGAGCCAGCGCAGCGGCCGGATGCGCCAGTGCACGGTGCTCGTCCAGAACGCGTCCTGATGGAAGCTGAAGTACTCGCGCTCGTCCGCGACGTTGGTGCGGACGGTGAAGATCTTGCCGATGTCCGTCAGCCAGACCGCGTAGCCGGTGGCGCCCGGCACCGTCGTCCAGCGCAGCAGCCCGGGGTAGCTGGCCAGCGGCTGCGGGACGGCGGCCCAGCGCATGTTGAAGCCGTACGGCGCGCTCCACGCAGTGATGCCCTTCCGCGTGTATGCGCGCACGCGCGCGTAGAGGGAATAGCCCGTCCGGCTCGCCAGCCACGGGAGGGCGATCGGGACGGAGGCGGCGGGCGACTTCAGCGTGTCGTCCGACCACAGGACGCCGCTCTCGCGGAACGACGCGCTCGTGGCGAGCTCGAATTCGTACTTCTTGGCGCCGGCCGCCGGTTGCCACGCGAAGGAGGGCGTCCGAGAGAAGGTCCGGCCGCCAGGCTCGGTCACGCGCAGCGAGAAGGCCTTCAGCCCTTGCGGCGCCGCGCTGCGCGCCGAGGCGGGCGTGGTGAAGAGCAGCGCCAGGGCGCAGGCGGCGGCGAGACGAGCGCAGGCCATCGAGGGTAGGAATCGGCAGGCTTTCGCCACCGCGTGTCCCTCGAACGAGGGACGCACCTACTAGTCGAGGGAGGCGAGAACGCGCCCGTCCTCATCCCGTCTGCCGACGAGCTGAAGCGACGCCTCGCCCGCGGGAACGGCGAGCGCGGGCCAGCCGAGCACGTTGATCGGGTAGGTGAAGTGCGTCAGCTTGTCCCGGACGGCGAGCTCGGGCATGCCGACGGGCGGAGGCAGGACCGGCATCGTGGGCGTCAGGAGGAGGTCGAAGCCTTCGAGCGCCTCGAGCGCGCGCTCACGGTACTCCTCGCGGGCCCGCAACGCAGACTGATGTTCCGGATCTGTTACCTCCAAGCAACGTGCGATCTTCGCGCGCACGTCCTCGCCGTAGTCGTCGGCATGCTCGGCGAAGAGCTCGCGGTGGACGTCGGCGACCTCGTGCATGAACGCCTTGTAGGTGCCTTGTGGCCGCGGAAAATCGATCTCCTCGCGGTTCCGAAACCGCGCCGCGGCTTCCTCGACGGGCGCGCGAACGGCTGGGTCGGCCTCGTCCAGCCACCCGATTGCGACCCTGAGCTCCTCCGGCTCGGCCCGCTGGACGCCAAAAACCTCCATCACCTCTCTGCAGCGCTCGACGCTTGCGGCAATCGGACCTCCGTGGTCGAAGCTGGGCGCCAGCGGGAAGCACCCGCCGAGCGGCACGACGCCGTGGGTCGGCTTGAAGCCGACGAGACCGCAGCACGCGGCGGGGATGCGGATCGAGCCCCCGGAGTCGCTGCCGAGCCCAACGTCTGCGAGCCCCGCCGCGACGGCGGCGGCCGAGCCTCCGCTCGATCCACCGGCGATCAGTCCGGGGCGGCGGGGATTCGGGACGGTGCCGAAGTGAGGGTTCTGCGACGTGACGCCGTAGGCGAACTCGTGCAGATTGGTCTTGCCGACGTTTGCGTAGCCGGCCACCTCGAGGATGCGCACGGCCTCCGCCGTCTCGTCTGGGACGTGCTCGGCGAACAGGATCGAGCCGTACGTGGTGACGAGACCCGCGGTGTCGAAGAGATCCTTGACCGCGAGGCGGATTCCCGGCCCGGGTTCTTCCGGCCGCGCCAGGAAGATCCCGGGCGGCTCAGTAATCGGCGACTGCGTTGTAGATCAGCGCGACGACGACGGTTCCGGCCGCGAGCACGATGAACAGACCGAGCAGGGCAAGTCCCCAAATCATGTTCTTGCGGTTGATCGGGGGCTCGTGCCCGACCGGTTCGGAGTAGGTGCTCGGAGGCGGCGATTCCCTGAGAGGCTCGCTCATGGAATCCCCACGCTCACCGCTGCGGCGACGAACAGCAGCGCCAGGTACAGGAGCGAGAAGTGGAAGAGCGCCCCGGCGCGCGCGGGTGTCGTCTCCCGGCGCAAGAGGACGGCGAGGCGAACGAAGGCGACTCCGAGGAGGAGTGCCGCGCCGAGGTAGAGCCAGCCGAACGCATACGCGACCGCGACTGTGAACGCGACCAGCAACAGGGAGTAGAGGAGGATCTGCCGTGCGGTCTCCGCCTCGCCGCGCACGACGGGGAGCATCGGGACCCGCGCGGCCTCGTAGTCGCGCTTGATCAGCAGGGCCAAGGCCCAGAAGTGCGGCGGCGTCCACAGGAAGACGATCAGGAACAGGAAGAGCGCCGGCAGGGCGAGGTTGCCGCTCGCCGCCGCCCAGCCGACGAGGGGCGGCACGGCGCCGGCGGCTCCGCCGATGACGATGTTCTGCGGTGTCGAGCGCTTCAGCCAGCGCGTGTAGACGAGCACGTAGAACAGGTTCCCCACGAGCGCGAGGGCCGCCGTCAGGACATTCACGGTGCTCGCGAGCAGGACGAACGAGAACGCCGACAGCGCGAGCCCGAACTCGAGCGCCCGCGTCGGAGGCACGCGTTCCTCTGCGACGGGCCGATGGCCGGTTCGCCGCATCAGGCGGTCGATGTCGCGGTCGAGGACATGGTTGAGCGCGCTTGCCCCTCCGCACGCGAGCGCGAGCCCACCCATCGCCGCCGCGGCCAGACCGATCGAAGGGAGACTTTGTGTTGCAACACACATTCCACAAAAACCCGTGAGCAGCAGCAGCGACATGATCCGCGGCTTGGTCAACGTGAGGTAGTCACGCACCGCAGATGCAGGCACTTTCTCGCCTCGGTAGACCTGCGCGGTCGCGATCGAGGCCGCCGCCAAGGCGAGCGCGGAGATGGTGCTATGCAACACAAGCTCTGTTACGAGCGCTGCGGCGCCGAAGAGGACGAACGCGGCCGACGCGGCGGGAAGCAGGCGCCGGTGGGCCGTCCAGGCGGCGATGACGAGCGCGGCCAGCGGAGGCAGGGCGAGTGCCGCCAGGAGCCGGTGCGCTGTGCCGAGCTGGAGCGTGCCGCTGACCACCGCCAGTGCTGTCCCGGCCGTTCCCGCGAGCGCGGTCAGCCGCAACCATGGACCCGGTCGCGGATTGGCACCTGCGCCTATCGCCCTACGTCGTGTCGACCGGTCAGTTCCGACGGCCGCCCGGGCAGAGCCCGCGCGGCCTGACGGTGACGCCGCGAGCGGCGTCACGGCCGGGCCTCCGCCACGCGGCGCCGGACGTCACGCAGGGGACGGGCGCTCGTCACATAGGGAACCTTGTCGAAGTTGTGCGCAGGCGGGGGCGATGAGGTGTACCACTCGAGCGTGTCCGCGAGCCATGGGTCCGGGCCAACCCTGCGCCCGACTCGCATCGTCTTCACGACGTTGATCGCGAAGACGAGCATTCCGAGCCCCATCACGAACGCCCCAATCGTCGAGATCAGGTTCCACGCCTGCATCCACGCGTTGCCGTCCCACGTGTAGATCCGGCGCGGCATCCCCAGCAGGCCGAGGAAGTGCTGCGGGAAGAAGGCGAGGTTGATCCCGAGGAAGAAGAGCCAGAAGTTCAGCTTGCCGAGGCGCTCGTCCAGGAGCCGGCCGAACATCTTGGGCCACCAGTAGTAGAGGCCGGCGAAGAGGCCGAAGACCGAGCCGCCGAAGAGCACGTAGTGCATGTGGGCAACGATGAAGTACGTGTCCGTCACCTGCCAGTCGAACGGGAATGCGGCCACGAAAATGCCGGACAGGCCGCCGATCGTGAAGACGCCGACGAACCCGAGCGCGAACAGCATCGGCGTGTCGAAGACGATGTTCCCCCGCCAGGTGGTCGCGAGCCAGTTGAAGATCTTCACCCCGGTCGGCACAGCGATCAGCATCGACGAGAGCATGAAGAAGATCTGCAGGAAGACGGGCAGGCCGACCGAGAACATGTGGTGCGCCCACACGAGCATGGAGTAGAAGCCGATCGCGACGGTCGAGTAGGCGATCGCCTTGTAGCCGAAGATCGGCTTGCGTGCGAAGACCGGGATCACCTCGGAGACGATCCCCATCGCGGGCAGGATCATGATGTAGACCTCGGGGTGCCCGAAGAACCAGAAGACGTGCTGGTACAGGACCGCGCTGCCGCCCTTGTCGGGCAGGAAGAAGTGCGTGTCTAGCTGCCGGTCGGTGAGCAGGAGCGTCAGTCCCACGGCGAGCACGGGCAGGACGACGACGAGCAGCCAGGCGTAGACCTCGATCGACCAGACGAATAAGGGCAGCCGCATCCACGTCATCCCGCGCGTGCGCATGTTGTGGATCGTGGCCAGGAAGTTGACCGCGCCCGCGAGCGAGGAGAGCGTGAGGATGTGCAGTGAGAGAATCCAGAGGTCCTGTCCGTGGCCGCTCGAGAACGCGTTCAGCGACAGCGGCGGATAGCTGTACCACCCGGCCTTCGCCGCCCCGCCCTCGGCGAACCAGCTGCCGAACAGCACGATTCCGCCGAGCAGGAAGAGCCAGTACGAGAGCGCGTTCAGGCGGGGGAACGCCATGTCCCGCGCGCCGATCATGAGCGGGACGAGGAAGTTGGCGAACCCGGCGAAGATCGGGACGACGACGAGGAAGATCATCGCCGTCCCGTGGATCGTGAACAGCTGGTTGTAGGTGTCGCGCGTGAAGACGTGCTCGTTCGGGCGCGCGAGCTGCGAGCGCATCAGCAGCGCGAAGCTCCCGGCCAGGACGAAGAAGACGAGCGCGGTCGAGATGTAGAGGATCCCGATCCGCTTGTGGTCGACCGTGGTCAGCCAGCTCGAGACCCGGCCGCGCGAGACGACGACGGAAACGGGGACGCGCACCGGTTCTGCCCTAGCCGCCACCGCCGGCTCCCTTCGGCGCGAAACGCTGCCGCGCGTAGGCGAGCAGCGCTTTCAGCTGCGCGTCGTCCCAGCCCTTGCCGACGGCGGGCATCTTGCCGCGACCCGTCTGCAGCAGGGTCGTCAGCCCGCGCCGGTCGCCCATCAGCGGGTTCTGGTCGATCTTCGGGCCGATGAACCCCTGGCCCTTGTCGCCGTGGCAAGTGGCGCAAACCCCGTCGAAGGTCGTCTTGCCTAGGCTCGAGGTCCCCGCTCTCTGAGCGGCGGCCTCCGCGTTCAGCCAGCGCTCGAACTCGTCCGGGGGCAGCGCCTCGACCACCGCCTTCATGTGTGCGTGCTGGATCCCGCAGAACTCGCCGCACTGTCCCCTGAACGTGCCGGTCTCGTCGGTGCGGAACCAGGTGTGGTTCGTCTTGCCGGGAATCGCGTCGAACTTGCCCCCGAGCGCGGGGATCCACCAGCTGTGGTCGACGTCCGGCGAGGTGATGTCGAGCGTCACGAGCCGTCCCGCGGGCACGCGCATGCGGTTCACCTGCACGACGCCGTTCGGGTACGTGAAGTTCCAGTAGAACTGGCGGCCGTCGATCTTGACGTTCAGGCGCTCGCCGGCGCTGGCCGAGGGGACGTCCTTGATTCCCGGCAGCTTGTAGAAGACAAACGAGGCGATCGCGGCCAGGATCAGAACGGGCACGGCCGTCCACATCAGCTCGAGGCGCGTAGAGCCGTGGATCTGCGGCCCCTCGACCTCGCGTCCCCGTCCGCGGGCGCGAAAACGGACGACGAAGACGATCAGCGCTCCCTCGACGAGCAGGAAGATTCCCGCCGAGATCCCGAGGATCAGCCAGTAGATGTCGCGGATGCGCTCGGCGTTCGCCGACTCCGGCGCCTGCGGCGCGATTCCGCCGTTGGTCGCTGCTGCCGCCGGAACGAGCACGAGCGCGAGGAGGAAGGCGAGTGCGAGCTTCCGGCGCACGGGCGGTGGCATTCTATGGAGGTGACCGAGCGGACGCGCGTCCAGCTTCCGGCGGGCGTCGTGGGTGCGTTCGAGGTCTACGTCAACGGCGTTCCGCAGCGCGAGGGGAGCGACTTTCGACGCGAAGGAGGCGAGCTCGTCTTCGAGCGCCGGCTCGCGAGGGAGGGCCGGCTCGGCTTCTGGCGCTGGCTGTCC
>JBIOYJ010000202.1:0-2281 GCA_044870105.1 Gaiellaceae bacterium
CAGCATCGAGATCTCGACCTCGGCGCCGCCGGGATGCGTCCGCACGAACGTCTCGCACACGTCGCAATAGTTCGGGTTCTTCGTGGAGGGACGGCGCTTGAGGACGAGGCGGACCATGGGTGTCGCCGGTCCGCCAAACGGCACGAGGCACGTCTTGCAGCGAGGCGCGCCCGGGATGCGCCGATGTCGCCGGCGCTCGCGTCGCATCACGCCCGCGTCGCCCGTGACGATCGCGCGCCAGAACTGCTCGTTGTCGGTCACATGGCGATCGTAGAACGATGCGGGCCACGCTGTGCGGCCCCATCGATGCCCCCTCGACGACCTGGGAGCGGGCGTCGTTTCCACCTGTCGTAGCCATCGCGCCCTCGAATCCTCCAGGGCTCGACCTCGGCGACGTCCTCGATCCCGCGCCCGGCCTTCGTGTCGGCCCTGGGATACTTGCGGCGCGGCGTCGAGCCTGAGGGTACGGAACGCGTCCGTGTCTCTGGCCGCGACGCCACGCTCGTCATGTGGTCGCCCGACTACGACGACAAGGGCAAGGCGTGCGTTCGGCTCGACGACGGCACGGATGCCATCGTCGGCGGCTCACGCGTCGAGCGGTAGCCGCTGCAGCAGCGCGTCCACGCGCGCGAAGCCGCCCTTCGCTCCTTCCTCGACCCCGTACTGCATCGTCGTGTCGCGCTCCTCGGTCGTAGCGAAGCGCATCGTCTGCGTCAGCTTCGTCCGTTCGCCCAGATCCTCGAACTCGAGCGTCTGCAGGTGGTTCTGGAACGTCTGCACGAGCCGCTCGGGCGCGTCGACCTGGCGGAACTCGCCCTCGACGACGCCGAAGGCGGTGCGGAAACGGTACGCGCCGCCGGCACGGACGTCCATCGCCTCGACGACCGTGCCGTCGCCCCACCATTCCGGGATCAGCTTCGGGTCGGTCCAGACGGAGAAGACGTGCGCGCGCGGTGCGTCGAAGATCCGCTCGACACGGATCTCGAGCTCGTTCGGGGTGGTGACGGTGGTCTCGTTCATCTAGCTCACGGCCTTCTTCACAAGCGCGCGAATTTTGGCCTCGTCGGCTGCGGTCAGCTTCTTCAGCGCGAAGGCGACCGGCCACATGGAGCCCTCGTCGAGCTTGGCCGTGTCGTTGAAGCCGAACATTGCGTACCTCTCCTTGAACTTCCCCGCGTTGCGGAAGAAACAGACGACCTTGCCTTCCTTGGCATACGCGGGCATGCCGTACCAGGTCTTCGGCGAGAGATCTGGGGCAGCGGCTTTGATGAGCTCGTCGAGCCGCTCAGCGATGGCGCGATCCTGCGGCGACATCGCGGCAATGGAGGCGCGCACGGCGCTTTCGCCATCCGTCTTGTCCTTCAGCTCTCGGGCGCGCGCTTTCATCGCGGCCTTTTCCTCGGCCGTGAACCCTTCCTTCTTGTTGGTGCTCTTCGCGGACTGCTTGCCTCTCCTTGTCGTGGGGCTCATCGGTCTCCTTTCGTGCGTTTGACGACCTGCGCGAAGCGGTCGAGCCGCTGCAGCCACGTGCTGATGCCCTCGAAGGCGTAGGGAGCGAGCATGCACCTGCGGACACGGCCGACCTTCTCCGTCGTCACGAGCTCCGCCTCCTCGAGCAGCCGGATGTGCTTCTTCATCCCGGTCAGCGACATGCCGAAGGGCTCGGCGAGCTCGCTGATCGTCGCGCTGTCGGAACCGAGCCGTTCGAGGACGGCCCGGCGGGTCGGGTCGGCGAGGGCTGCGAAAGCGCGGTCGACGGTCCGTGAATACTGAACCATTAGGTTCACTATAGTACGTTCGGCGCTGCGATGCAATACCGCCGCGTCGGCAAGTGGGGCTGAAACTGCCGGAGATTGTCTCGGCGAGCGTGCGCGGAAAACCGAGATGGCGCAGCTGCTCGACGCGCCAGGCGTGGATCAGCAGCCCCTCGTCGGTTGTGTCTTCGACGAGCTCGGCGTCTGAAGTCAGGGTCGGCTCCATCGCGATCTCGAGGACGATCCACCGATTAGTTTTGGTGGACGGCCGAGTTGAACCTCCCGAAGAGTCATTCACTCGACGACGGAGGTGCACGATGCCGGACGTGACGGTCAAGTCGATCGACGACATGGAGGCGATCTACGGCGGCCTCGCCCGCCGGGCGCGGGCCGAGCTCGGCGTTACCGGTTGGGGAATGCAGGTGTTCACGCTGCCACCAGGTTGGGACGGCTACCCGAACCACAACCACAGCTCCGACGCATTCGATCCGAATCAAGAGGAGGTCTACATCCCGCTCACCGGCTCC
>JBIOYJ010000203.1:0-7947 GCA_044870105.1 Gaiellaceae bacterium
TCCGCGCCTGAACAGGTCTTTTCTTTTGTTGTCGGGGGGCGTAGGCTTGCCCCCTGCGGCGGCGGAGGGAAGTCAAGGGAAGGGAGACCGCCGTGCAGTTCATCCAACAGATGGCGCTCGTCTCGGAGGTGGAGCAGATCTCCGAATCGGAGCTGGCGCGCGCGAGCGCCGCGCTGCAGAAGCAGCTGAGCCGCGATTTCGGCCCGATCTGGGACGTCGAGGCCACGATCGACGCCTTCGCGCGCCTGGAGGACGTGCCGCTCGCCTACTGGCCGATCCTCGTCCAGACAGACATCCACGTCGACGCGGCCGGGATCCACCTGGACAAGAACGGGCAGCCGTTCGCGCTCGTGCAGTACTCGAACCAGTGGACGCTGACCGCCAGCCACGAGATGCTGGAGATGAGCGCCGACCCGTTCGGGAACCGGCTCGTCTCCTGCGCCTCGATCAAGGAGGACCAGGGCCGGGTCGAGTACCTGGTCGAGGTCGCCGATCCCTCCGAGGCGGCCGAGTTCGCCTACCGCACCAACGGCGTGCTCGTGTCCGATTTCTACACGCCCCACTTCTTCGACCCCGAGACGACCGAGGGAACCCGGTACAGCTTCGGCGGGCACATCAGCGAGCCGCGCCAGGTGCTGCGCGGCGGCTACCTGAGCTGGCACGATCCGCCCTCCGATCACTGGTGGCAGCAGCTCTGGTTCGGCGAGGAGCCGGAGTTCAGCGACCTGGGGGTGATCGATGCTTCGCGCGGCAGCCTGCGCGCGCAGATCGACCGGCGCACGCCGGTGCCCCAGGTGGTCGAGGACCTGCCCGAGGAGGCGCCCGCGCTGGTCGCGACCCGGCGCGCCGCGCAGGCGATGGAGCAGTCGACCGGCGCCCGGGCCGAGAAGCTGCGCACGCAGATCGCGGAGATCAAGCAGGCGGCGGGGCCCCCCGGCGAGTAAACATGTAGCGATGGCCGAAGAGCAGCAGCCGGGCGAGCAGCCGGCCGAAGACGACGATCCGGAGGCGCGCCGCGAGCGGGCGGCCTCGATCCGCGAGCGGATCGCGGGCCTGCGCACGGGCAAACCCCCGGAGGCGGAACCGGAAGGGCGCGAGAGCCCGCGCGAGTTCATCGCACGCAAGATGCGCGAGCGGCGCCGGCGGCGCGAGTCGGGCGAGGGCTAGGCCGGCTGCCGGCCCTTAGCGCGGAAGCGACGGGCAGCAATCCGGACTCCGGCAACGCGTCCCCGGCGGGCGTTGCAAAGGAAAACCTGACCTTGACAGACTCCGGCCATGGCGACTCCCCTCCTTGATTACACCCTCGACGATACGACCGTCAGCAACCCGGATGGCTCGTTCGCGCTGACGTTCGCCGACGCAGCGGTGGTGCCGGGACCGGGCATCACCGTCGCGGGCGACTTTCCCCAGGCGCTCAACCTCGGCGCGCTCGGTCGGGGCGCGGTCGACGTGAGCGCGCTTGCAATCGACCGCCGGCAGTTCACGGTGCGCGTTGTCTTCCAGGCAAACGGCCCGGTCACTGCGCGCGCGAACCTGCTCGAGTCGAACCGGCTGCCGTTCGCGCTCTGGCTCGCGCCGCGCAGCTCGACCGAGTTCGACCTCGTCGCGTCCGTCGCCCCGGAGGTGCACGGGTGGCGCCAGGCGAGCACGCGGTTCGCCGCCGGTCTGGAGCCGGGCGTGTGGTACGTCGCTGACCTCGTCTACGACATCGACACGGTCGCGCTCTTTGTCGACGAGGCGATCGTGTCCGTGCACGCCTTTTGGTGGGGCGCGATCGATGAGTTCGCCGGCCACGATCTCTTTGTCGGAACGTGGGTCGACGGCGCTCGCGACCACTTCGACGGCAGGATCGCTGCCATCCAATGGCTTTCCGGGATTCCCGAGGCGCTCGAGGCACAGCTCGACGAGCGCCGCGCACACCCGGAATGGTTCATCACCCACAAGCTCGAGACGATCCGCGAGCGCCTAGACCTCGGCGAACCGCTCGACGCGATCGCCTACCAGTGGGCGAGCGGCGCCTACCTGCAGCACTACGAATACGGAGCGCTCATGTACCACGACTCGGTGGGCGCCGCTTTCGAACTGCACGGCGCGATCTACACGCTCTTCCGCAAGCTCCGCACTGCGTCATCCCTCGGCTACCTGGTGAGCGACGAGGCGCCCTCGACCAACGGCGCGGGGCGAAAAAGCGTCTTCTCGAAGGGCGCCATCTACTGGTCCGACGCGACCGGCGCGGTGCCGGTGCTTGGGCAGATCTACCTCGATTACGAGGCGCTCGGCGAGGCGCGCGCGATCGGGTTCCCGCTGCATCCAGCGCGAGTGATCACGGGCGGGCTCGAGCAGGAGTTCCAGGGCGCCCGCATGTATCACAAGACCGGGCAACCAAATGCGCACGAGGTGCACGGCGCGATCCTTGCGAAATACCTCGCGGCCGGGGGACCGGCGAACTGGGGCTTTCCGATCACCCACGAGACGGACGTGCGCAAGCGCACCTCGGCGGCCAGTAGCAGCAGGAACCTCTTCCTCACGATCGGCAAGTTCTCGGAGTTCGAGCGCTGCACCATCTACTGGAGCTCGTCCACCGGAGCGTTCGAAGTGCACGGTGACATTCGCCAGAAGTTCCGCGATCTCGGCGGCCCGGCTGGGGACCTCGGCTTCCCGACCTCCGACGAGCAGGACATCCCCGGGGTCGCCGGTGGCCGCTTCAACACCTTCGAGAACGGCAGCCTGCTCTGGTATGGAAGCGCCGCCTCGACCGTGATCGCGCAGCCCTTCCGCCTCTTCATCGGCCGGATCAATTCGAAGGAGAGCGAAGGCTGGCTGATGGGGCAGAACGACATGTACACGTACATCGAGGTGATGGACGGGCCGCAGGTGGTGTACAACGAGCGGCTGCCCTCGAGCGGCGACTGGGGTGGCGACAACATCGTCGACGTCAACTTCACCATCCCGGTCGTGATCACTCCGAACGCCGCCAAGACCGTCACGCTCTCCATCGACGTCTGGGAGGCTGACCCCGGCTCCGACGACCATCTCGGTAAGTGGACCAAGGTGCTCGACGCCTCGAACGCCTGGGGCCTCGCCGAGAATGGCGGCATCCTCAACTCCGGCGGCTTCTCCAAGATCAACTCGATCAGCGCGGCGGTGCAGCCGGCCGTGGACCTCGCGAGCCTGAGTGACACCGAGAAGTTTTGGGGCGTGGCGAACCAGAGCACGGACGATCTCAGCTACTCGCAGTACGCAGCGGCGTTCTCCGACGTCGACAGCGAGACGGAGTGGTGGGACGTCACGGATTGGCTCGACCGGGCCTTCTACGAGCTGGTCGTGGAGGATCTGGCGGAGAGCGGCAACTGCTTCGGGATGAGCCTGGAGGCGATCTACTCGCGCAAGAGCAGAAGCCTCTTCTCGATGCCGCTGAACCGTTTCACCGACTGGAACGTCGTCCGGCCGGAGGTAAACGTGCGGCACTGCTACCAGGTCGGCGCCAACCCGATCTGGTGGTTCGTCGGCGAGTTCCTCAGCGGTAACACCCACGACCCGGTGGACGTGTTCAACAACACCCGCGACGAGTTCAACCGCGGAAATCATCCCGTCATCTGCATCGCGCAGGACTACGACTTCGGCGGCGCGCCCCACTGCATCCTGCCGGTCGCCTGGGATTCGACCGCCAAGCCGTGGCGCATCACCATCTCGGACCCGAACTTCCCGAACGAGCTCAAGATGCTGACGGTCGATCCCGACGAGAACGAGTTCGAGTACAGCGGCAGCAATGTGTACCGCGGCGGCGAGTGGAGCGGCGGCCGCTTCCACTACATGCCGTACTCACTCGTGTCGACCTCGCCGCGCACGCCCGTCTGGGACGCGATCATGCTCATCCTCGAGGGGAGCGTCATCATCCTCGGCGACGACGCGCAGACCGAGAGCTTGAGGGACGGCGAGGGCCGCGATCTTGACGGGCACGGCACCCGCGCGCGCCAGCTCCTGCAGCGGGGCGATGCGCTGTCGGGATTCTTCGTGCCCTTCAAGGGCTACGACCAGGCGAGGCGCCGGCGCACCGGCGCCTCGCGTCCTGTGAAGCGCCGCGGCAAGGGCACGGTCGCCGGCGAGCTCCTGATGCGGCGGCGCTTGGACAGCGAGGACACGGTCGTCGGGCCCGCGGGCGTGGACCTGTCCGTGCTTGCGCATCTGCCGCTCTCCGCGCTGACTGCGACCAGGAGCCTGCGCGCGATCCACTCCGCCGTGTTCGGCGAGCGCCGGCCCTCCGGCCCGGTCGCAGACCGCGCGCTGTACCACTTGGCGCAGGATTCGGCGGCGCTGCGCAAGCTCAGCCCGGCGGCGCGAAAGGTCGTCCGCACCGCGGCGGGTTCGGCGCTGCCCGGCGACTTCCGCCATTCCATCGTCGGCCTACGCCGCGGGAGGTTCAACTACGGCGTCAAGCACGGGCTCAGCGAGTTCCGCCTCGATTCGTCGCTCGCGGCCTCCGAGCGCCTGCAGCTGGCAGTCGACCGGCTAGGCACGAGCGCGAACGCGGTCGAGGTCAAGGCGAGTCGCGACAAGGTCGCGCGGCTCGAGGTCGCGAACAAGCTCGGTGTGGCAGGCGACCACGTTTGGATCACGGTCGACAAGGTCCCCGTCGCCGCCGCGACGCCGCTGCAGCTCAACCTCAAGCCCGGGCTCGGCGGCCTCGAGCTCATAACCGGCGGAATGCGCGTCGACGCGCGCGTCGAGTTGACCGCCGTGGTCGACCGCAAGACGATCCGGCGCTCGTTCCGGCTGCCGCTCGAGGGCGGGGCGCGTCTGAAATTGTCGAACGTGCTGTCCCAGCGCACCCTCGGGGTTTCCCGTATCGACAACTTGCTCGGCCCGGCGCTGGACTTGGAGATCATCACGAGCACTCGCTGAACTGCGGGCACGAGAAATCTGTGTCTGGGTGACCTCATGCCCGTACGGCCGATCGGTGCCGCAAGGTCCCGGTCCATCGCGAGCTGTGGCCAAGTCTTGCGCCGTCGCCCGTCAGCATCTGTCGGCGGCTTGCCCTTGCCAGGCCGGGCCGCGCACTACGCGACCGGGCAAGGCGCCGGTGTGCTCGCCGTCCCGAATCACCCGAATCCCGTTGACGAGCACGTGCACGACTCCGCTCGCGTAGCGATGCGGGTCGTCGAAGGTCGCGTGATCCGCGACCGTGGCCGGGTCGAAGACGACGATGTCGGCGAAGTGGCCCGGCCGCAGCCGGCCTCGGTCTCGAAGGCGAAGATTGTCAGCGGGTAGCGAGCTGAGGCGACGGACGGCCTCCTCGAGCGGGACGACGCCCTCTTCCCGCACGTAGCGGCCGAGCAGGCGCGCGAAGCTGCCGTAGGCACGTGGGTGCGGACGCGAGTGTAGGAAGACGCCCTCGGGTGCCGCGGCGATCGAGTCGGAGCAGAAGCTCATCCACGGTAGCTCCACTTCGCGGCGCACGTTCTCCTCGGACATCAACAAGAACGCGGCCTCGACGCGGCTGCCGTCCTCGAAGACGAGCTGCATCGCCGTCTGCGCCGGCGACAGCCCGCGCCCACGCGCCACTTCCGCGAGTGTCAGGCCCGTGTACGGCCGCAGCTCGTCGCTGGCGAACTCGGTGAAGCGGATGTTCTCCGGCCCGGCGAGCAGAAAGAGGTTCTCCCACTCGTCGTTCGGCACGGTCATTTCCTGCTCGACGCGGGCGCGGATCTGCGGGTCGCGCAGCCGCTCGCGCCAGGCCTCGAAGCCACCTTCCTGTACCCACGGCGGCATGCCCGCGCTGAGGCCGGTGCCGCCGGCGGCGTAGGTGTACATGTTCGCGCTGACGTCGACGCCGTCTTCGCGCGCGCGCTCGATCCGCTCGATCGCCGCCTCGAGCTTCGACCAATTCGCCGCGCCGGCGGCCTTCAGGTGGTGGGCCTGGACGCGGACACCGGCCGCCTCCGCGATCGTGATCAGCTCGTCGAGCGCCTCGAGCAGGCGATCGCCCTCGCTGCGCAGATGGGCGGTGAAGAGCCCGTCGTGCTCGCCGACGACGCTTGCCAGCTCGATCAGTTCCTCGGTCCGCGCGTAGCAGCCTGGCGGGTAGATCAGCGCCGCGCCGACTCCGACGGCGCCCTCCGTCATCGCCGCCTGCACCAGCGCCTTCATCCGCTCGAGTTCGCCGGGCGTCGGCTCGCGATCGTCGTAGCCGATGACATGAGCGCGGACCGTGGCCGCACCGACGAAGGAGGCCACGTTCGGCGCCACCCCGCGCCGCTCCAGGTACTCGAGGTACTCGCCGAGCGTGATCCACTCGACCCCGTAGCGGATGTTCGTCTGCTGGCGGACGAGCTCCTCGGCCAGCGTCCCGTTCAGCGGGCCCATCGACTCGCCCTCGCCGAAGACCTCGAGCGTCACCCCTTGGCGAAGATCGCTCTGACCGCGGCCGTCTTCGATCAGCGACTCCGTCGCCCAACTGAGCATGTTGATGAAGCCGGGCGCGACAGCGAGCCCGGTAGCGTCGATCTCGTCGCCGCCACTCTCGCCGCGTCCGATGGCTGCGATGCGATCGCCGGCGATCGTCACGTCGGCTGGGGTCGGCGCGTGGCCGCTTCCGTCGTAGAGGGTTCCGCCGCGGACGACTATCTGCCCGGCCGCCATTGCCACGCGATTCTCGACGATGAGCCGAGGGGCGCGACGCTCTCGTGATCTCTAATCCCCTCGGGGCGCCCTGGCCGAGGCGCCTGGTCGCCGCTGGCGCGGCTAGACGGCAACCAATCGCTCCCTTCCGAGACGGCGTGCCCTATGTGAAACGTTATTCCTGCCTGGGCTCACGCCCCGGTAGCGACGAGAAGGAGGGAAGCGATGAATGAGCACACGACAGGAACTCGTGAGGAGTGGCTTGCGGCGCGGCTCGAACTGCTCGAGGCCGAGAAGGAGCTGACCCGGCGCAGCGACGAGCTCGCCCGGCAGCGTCAGCAGCTCCCCTGGGTCCGGATCGACAAGGACTACCGCTTCGAAACCGACGAAGGCAGCGCTTCGCTGGCAGAGCTGTTCCGCGGGCGCTCACAACTCCTCATGTACCACTTCATGTTCGGGCCGGAATACACGGCCGGCTGCCCGGCCTGCTCGGCGATAGCGGACGGCTTCAACGGCTCCGTCGTCCACCTCGAGAATCACGACGTTGCGATGACGGCCGTGTCGCGCGCTCCGATCGCCGAGATCCAGGCCTACAAGCGCCGGATGGGGTGGAGCTTCCCCTGGGCCTCCTCGCTCGGCACCGACTTCAACTACGACTTCAACGTCTCGTTCACGGAGGACCAGCAGCGCGAGGGCGACGTCGAATACAACTACAGGCCAATGGATACGAAGCCGGTTCTGGAAGCTCGCGAGGGTCCGGTCGTCGAGTTCGCGGCCATGACCGGAACCGACGCGGCGACCTACACGCGCGAGGCGCCGGGGATGAGCGCGTTCGCGCTCGAGGACGGCGTCGTCTACCACACCTATTCCGCCTATGCCCGCGGCGTGGACGCCCTCTGGGGCATGTACCCGTGGCTCGACCGCGCGCCGAAGGGACGCAACGAGACCGGGCCGTGGTTCCGCCGCCGTGACGAGTACGACAAGAGCTGAAAGCAGTCCGTCGCGTCGGCGGAAAGTGCTTTACTCCCAATCACACGCGCTGATCGACCAAGGAGCGGAGATGCGCGCAGCGTTCATGTCCATCGAGAAGGTCTTTTCGACTTATTCGGAGGGTATGACGCTTGCTGCAACGAACGCTGAACTTGGGGATCTTGGCGCATGTAGACGCCGGTAAGACGACACTCATCCGGCGGAGCGCCTAGCCGTGCGCGGGCGCGACGTTGCGTCCACGTTCTTGGGGTGGACGTGCATGCGCGCGGCGTTTCACCAGGGCTACTGGCTCGTCGCGAGTCTCTATCTCGTCGTCGTTGCGGAGCTCTCCGCCTTCCA
>JBIOYJ010000204.1:0-6998 GCA_044870105.1 Gaiellaceae bacterium
CCTCGAGGCGCGGGACGAGGTCTACCGCCAGTCGGAGGCGCTCGAGCGCGAGGCGGTCGTGGCGATCCCGGACGGCACCTACCGCGCGGAGGGCTTCCTCGACCTCGATCCGGACCTTCACCGGCACCGGGCCGTGGCCGAGGCCGTCGTCGTCGAGGAAGCCCTCCGCGCGGTAGGTACCGTCGGAGATCGCCATGACGGCCTCGCGCTCGAGCGCCTCCGACTGGCGGTAGACCTCGTCCCTTGCCTCGAGGTACGTCTCGTAGCCGAAGCGATCGAGGATCGCCTGGAAGCGCGCTTCGCCGGTGCGGCACGCGGCAACCTGCGCGTTCATATCGCCCACGAGGGAGTAGCCGAAGCGGCCGTTGCGCCGCAGCAGGTCGATAATGTCCTCGCGCGGCTCACCGCGGTCGTAGATGCGCGTCGGCGCCCAGCGCATTCCTTCCTGGTAGATCTCGCGCGAGTCCATCGGGCCGCCTGGATCCTTGGCGCCGACGTCGAGCCAGTGGGCCCGCGTGGCGGAGAATCCGACGAGCCGGTCCTGCCAGAAGATCGGCCCGAAGATCGTTGCGTCGTTGAGGTGCGTGCCGGTCATGTACGAGTCGTTCATGTAGAAGACATCGCCGGGCCGGAACGCCTCCCAGCCGAACATCTCAGCCGCCAGCTTCACGCAGATCTCCAGGTTGCCGAGGAAGAGAGGCAAGCCGAGCGACTGGCCGAGCACGTCGGCGCGCTCGTCGAGGATCGCGACCGAGCAGTCCTTGCCCTCGTAGATGATCGGCGTGTAGGAGCTGCGGATCAGCGTCGCGTTCATGTCCTGGGCGCAGGACACGAACGCGTTCCGGATGATCTCCGTCGTGATCGGATCGGCCCGCGTCTTCACGTCGCGCCTCGGCTGATCACCAGATTGCCGTGCTCTTCGACCTCGACCGCGTAGTCGGGGGGAACGACCGTGGTCGAGCTCTCCTCTTCGATCACCACCGGGCCAACACGACGCTCGCGTGGATGGAGCCGGTCGCGAAGCAGGACGTCGCTCTCGTGAGCGACGGCGTCGAAGACGATCCGGCGGCGACCGAGCAGCGGATCGGCGCCGCCGTCCGGAGCCTGAAAGGAGGTGGCCCCGGCCCCGATCCGTCCGAAGGCCGCGAGGCGCAGGTTGACGAACTCGACCGGCGCCCCGGGCGTTGAATGCCCGTACCGAATTCGGTGCGCTTCGTGGAACGCCTCGTCGATGACGGCGAGGTCGACATCCGCGCCGATCGAGACGTTGACCGTGTACTCCTGGCCCACGTAGCGCATGTCGGCCGAGCGCGCGAAGTACTGGTTGTCCGCGCCCGTGGCCTCGCCGGCGAGCAGCTCGGACCCCTCTTCCTGCAGCTCGCCGAAGACGGCCGACACGTTGTCGGCCTCGACCTCCGCCAGAGGCTGGTAGAAGCTCCGCACGACATCGTGCCGGATGTCGGTCTGCAGCATCCCCCAGGCAGAGAACGTGCCCGGGCTCCAGGGCACGACCACCTCGTCGATCTCGAGCTCCCTGGCGAGCCAGACCGCATGCATCGGCCCCGCGCCGCCGAAGGCGACCAGCGAGTAGTCGCGGGGGTCGATCCCCTGTTTGACGGTGATCGTCCGCATCGCGTCGGCCATGTTCGCGTTCACGATCGCGAGCATCCCCTCGGCGAGCACCGTGTCCTCGAGGTCGAGCTGGCTGGCGATCGAATGGAGTGCCTCCTCGGCGGCCGCCTCGTCCAGGCGCATCCGGCCGCCCAGGAAGTACTCGGGATCCAGTCGGCCCAGGAAGAGGTTTGCGTCGGTGACCGTCGGGTCCGCGCCACCGAGCCCGTAGCACGCCGGGCCCGGCACGGCGCCCGCGCTCTGAGGGCCGACGCGGAGACCGCCGGCTTCCAGCCAGGCAAGCGATCCACCACCCGCACCGATCGTGTGGATGTCGATGAGCGGCATCAAGATCGGCAGCCCATCGAGCTCGGTCTCCGTGGAGACGGTGGGCTTTTCGTCCACGATCAGGCTGAGGTCGAACGACGTTCCACCCATGTCGACGCAAAGGAGGTTCGACCGCCCGGTCACGCGCGACAAGGCCGCTCCACCGATGGTCCCGCCGACCGGGCCGGACAGCAGTGTCTGGATCGGCTGCTGCCGCGCCTTGGCCGAGGTGGTGATGCCCCCGTTAGACTGCATCACGTTCAGCGCCGGCTTGATGCCGCGGGTCGCCAGCTCGTCCTCGAGCTTCCTGAGGTAGCCCTCGACCCGGGGAGCGACGTACGCGTTCAGCACGGCTGTCGATGCGCGCTCGTACTCGCGCCACTCGCGCGCGATCTCGTGCGAGAGGGTTACCGAGAGGCCGGGGCATTCGCGCTCGAGTACCTGTCTGGCGAGCAGTTCGTGCTCGGGATTGGTGTACGAGTGGACGAGGCAGACCGCGACCGCCTCGATCCCTTCACGCCGAACCGTCTCGATCGCGTCGCCCAGACTCGATTCGTCGAACGCGGTGTCGACGCTCCCGTCCCAGCGCAGACGCTCGACCACCTCATAGACGTCCCGCCGTGGGACGAGCCGCTCGGGTTTGCGGTACCGGAGTGTGTAGAGCTCCTTGCGGTCGTGACGGGCGATCGAGTACGAGTCCCGCAGTCCGCTCGTCATCAGGAGCAGGACACGAGTCCCCTTGCGCTCGAGGAACGCATTGAGGCCGACGGTAGTGCCGTGGACGATGAACGAGATCTCGGGGAGATCGGGCACGATCTGCCCGAGGCCTTCGAGCACGCCCTGCTCCGGTGTGAGCGGGGTCGATGACGTCTTACCCGCCCGCGTCGTCTGCTGCGCCTGGTCGATCACGACGAAGTCGGTAAACGTGCCGCCGATGTCCATTGCGACGCGATAGCTCATCCGGCCCTACACCTGCTCGAACAGCTCGCCCGCCACCACGTCACCGCTGAGCAGCGGCTCGAGCCTCGCGACGAGCGCCGCCCGCAGCGGATTGTCGAGCCACCCCTGGTACGCCTCCGCGCTCTCCCACTCGGCAACGACCAGGAACGGGCCGCGGCCCGCCAGCGGGCGGAGCAGCCGCCCGCCGAGGAAGCCGCCGCTCTCGCGCGAGCGCTCGAAGATCTCGAGCTCGGCAAACGACGACGCGAGCTCCTCGCCCGCGTCCTCACGCACTGGCAGCATGAGCACCGAGACGACCGTCACGCCCGCCTCCGCCGGGCCCAGGCGTCGAGCGAGACCGCAGCCAACAGGATGGCTCCCTTGATCACGAACTGCCACTGGGGCGTCGTGCCGAGCAGGTTGAAGCCGTTGCCGATCATCTGAAGGAAGAAGGCGCCGAGCACGCTCCGCCAGACCGCGCCCTCCCCGCCGAGGAGCGAGGTGCCGCCGAGCACGATCGCCGTGATCGCGTCGAACTCGATGCCGCTGTTCGCGTTCCACTGGGCAGTCGAAACCTCCGTGACGAGAATCACGCCAGCGATGCCCGCGGAGAGCCCCGAAATGGCAAACGTCGTCGCGCGCACGACGCTCACCCGCACGCCGGACAGCCGCGCCGCCTCGGCGTTCCCGCCCGAAGCGTAGACGTAGCGGCCGAAGGCCGTCCGGGAGAGCAGGAACCCGCAGGCCAGGGCGAAGCCGATCCAGACGAAGACCGGGTAGCCGACCCCCCAGGCCGTCCCGAGGCCGAGCTTCTGAAAGCGCTCGGCCTCGACAGAGACCAGGTTTCCCGTGGTAACCACCTGGGCGAGGCCGGCGATGATGATCGAGGTGGCGAGCGTGGCGATGAAGGGGTTTACGCGACCGAGCGTGATCAGGAGGCCGTTGCCGACACCGAAGGCGAGCCCGACGAGAGCGGCCAGGATCAGCGACCCCCACAACCCGATCCCGGTGCCGGTGAAGATCTTCGCCGCCATGATCCCGGCGAACGAGGAGATTGCCCCGACCGACAGGTCGAAGCCTCCCCCGATGAAGACGAGCGTGCCGCCGATCGCGATGATCCCCAGCGGCGCCGTCTGGAAGGCGAGGTTCTTCATGTTGTCCGCGGTGAAGAAGACGTCGCTCGAGAGGGACAGCGTTATGAAGAGCCCGACGAACGCGACGACGACGCCGTAGTCGCGGATCGCCGCGACGTCCAGCCGGTGCCGGAGCAGCGCCACCCGACGAGCGACGAAGGCGGCCTCGCGAGTCGCCATCAGGCCACCCTCTCCGCCGGCGTCTTCTCCGCGGTGAACGCGGCCTGCAGCACGGCGTCCTCGCTCATCGTCTCGTGGTCGAACTCCGCCACGATCCCCCCGGCGCGCATGACGAGCACTCGGTGCGCAAGGCCGAGGATTTCCTCGTGCTCCGAAGAGATCAGGAGGACGGCGATGCCCTCCGCGGCGAGCGAGTTGATCAGCTCGTAGATCGCCCGCTTGGCGCCGACGTCGACCCCTCGCGTCGGCTCGTCCGCGATGAACACCCGTGGTCGGCGGAAGAGCCACTTCGCAAACAGCACCTTCTGTTGGTTCCCGCCCGACAAGGTGTTCAGCATCGCGCCGCTCGATGCGGCCCGGACGTCGACACGCCGCATCAACTCGCTCGCGCGCCGCCGCTCCGCCCGCATCGGCATTAGACCGGCTCTCGAGACCTCGCCCAGGTGAGGCAGCGTGACGTTGTCGACGATCGACCGGAGCATCAGCAGCCCCTGGCTCTTCCGGTCCTCGGGGAGCATGACGATGCCCTTCCTGATCGCCTGGCGTGGCGAGCGTATGCGCACGGCGGCGCCGTCGAGCTCGATGACTCCGTGTTCGGGGCGATCGGCTCCGAAGATGGCGCGCGCGACCTCCGAGCGGCCGCTTCCGATCAATCCGGCCAGCCCCAGGATCTCGCCGGCCCGGATCTCGAAGGAGACGTCGCGAACGGCCGGAGGCCGAGACAGGCCCTGGACGGAGAGGACAAACGGAGCGTCGCCAGACGGAGGCGCCTTGTCCGGGAACGTCAAGTCCATGGTGCGCCCGAGCATCGCCGACACGAGCCGCTCCGGAGTCTCTTCGGCGGCAGGAGAGGTGCGTACGAGCCGACCGTCGCGAAGCACGGTCACCGTTCCCGCGAGCTCGAGCACCTCGGTGAGAAGGTGCGACACGTACACGATCGTCGTTCCGCGGGCACGCAGCTGCCTGACGAGCTCAAACAGCTTCGCCGACTCGTCCGTCGTCAGCGCCGAGGTCGGCTCGTCCATCACGAGGATCTTCGCGTCGCGCGCGATCGCCCGCAGGATCTCGACCTTCTGCTGGTCGGCCACGCGGAGCGAGCGCGCGAGTTTGCGCGGGGGAAGCTCGATGCCTGCGTCGCGAACGAGCGCCGAGTAGCGCCGCAGCATCCCGCGCTCGTTGACGACGCCCGCGGCGCCGCTCTCGACGCCGAGGAAGATGTTCTCGAGCACCGACCGGTGCGGTACGAGCGTCGGCTCCTGCACGATGATCGTGATCCCGTCGGCGAGCGCCGCCCGCGGGGAGCGGTACTCGACGCGACGGCCGTTGACCCACAGCTGGCCTTCGTCGGGCCTGAGCACGCCGGCCAGGATCTTCCCGAGCGTCGACTTGCCCGCGCCGTTCTCGCCGACGAGAGCGTGGATTGACCCACGTTCGATCTTGAGATTGATTCCGGCCAGTGCTTGGACACCGCCGAAGCGCTTCGCGACCCCGCGCAGCTCTACGTGCTCCCCCTGTCCTGGGCCGGCCGCGGTCACAGCCCCGCCTCCAGGAGTCGTGGATGCGAAACGACGGGCACGCCCGCCTGGAATACTCCGCTGACCGCGCCGGGCGACGAGAACGCAGAGAGGTCGTCAGCCGGATCTTCGTCCAGGACGACGGCGTCGAAGACGTATCCCTCGGCGATGTGGCCGTACTCGTCGCTGAGGCCGCAGAGCTCTGCTCCGCCGGCGGTCGCCGCGAGCAGAGCCTCTTCGGCGGTCAAGCCGGCCTCGCGCATCAGGGTCAGCTCTTCGAGGTTCTTGCCGTGCTGCTCGCGGCTGATGTAGTCGGTGCCGGAGGCGAGCGGAACGCCGTATTCCTTTGCGATCTGCACGCACCGGCCGAGGTCGAGCCCGAAGCCGATGATCTTCTCGCACTGCACCGGCGTCAGGGCGCCCTCCTCGGCCCAGCGCAGGCAGTCGCGCATCGCCGAGAGGGTCGGGACGAGGAAACAGCCGCGCTCGGCCATCAGCTTGGCCTGCTCCTCGGTGAGGAAGCCGCCGTGCTCGATCGAGCGTACACCCGCCTGCACCGCGTTGGTCAGCCCCTCACCGCCATAGGCGTGCGCTGAGACGTGTCTGCCCTTCCGGGAAGCCTCTGAGACTGCGACGCCGATCTCTTCGGGGGTTAGTTCCGCGACGAGCGGCTGATCGTGCTCGGAGACGAGCCCGCCGGTCGCGGCGAGCTTAATCCAGTCCGCCCCCGCGCGGAGCGTGGCGCGGACGGCCCGCCTCATCGTCTCGGGCCCGTCGACGAGGTAGGGAGGGCGGCCAGGGTAGTCGGGCGTAAGGGTCGCCTCGAGACCCGCGCCGTCGAGATACGCGTCGCCGTGTCCGCCGGTCTGGCAGATCAGGACGACGGAGATCTGCAGTCTCGGCCCCGGGACGAATCCGGCCGCGATCGCGTCGCGCAAGCCGCGATCGGCACCAGAGAGGTCACGGACGAACGTGACCCCAGCTTCGAGGGTCGAGCGGGCGTTCCGAGCCGCCTCGAGTGCCCACCGGCTCACGGGCGTCCTCAGCACCTCGGCCATGTCCACCGTCGAGATGGCAACGTGGTCGTGGCAGTCGAACACGCCGGGCATCAGCCAGAGCTCGGAGAAGTCGACCGAGGGGGCACCGTTAGCCTTGACATCCTTGCCTACGGCGGCGACGCGCCCGTCGACGACCTGGACGTCGAGCGGTCCCTCGAAGCTGCCGCTCCGGTCAAGGACATTCGCTTGGCGCAGCGTGAGCGCCGGTGGGGGCGTGTCGCTCATCGCACCGTCGG
>JBIOYJ010000205.1:0-5901 GCA_044870105.1 Gaiellaceae bacterium
AGTCGGAGATCCGCCTCCTTCGCCTCCGCGACGACGTCGCGGTCCCCGCTCATGCCTGCGCTTGCTCGAACAATTCTTCCCAGCGGGCAAGCAGGGTCTGTAGCTCGTCCCGTGCCTGCCGGTGGGCGGCGAGCGCCTCGGCGTCGCTCCAGTCGGCGGCGAGCCGCTGCTCCAGCTCGGCGACAGCCTGCTCCTGTCGCGCGATCTCGCCCTCGAGCGTCTCGAGCCCGCTCGGCCGCGCCGGCTCAGGCGTCTCGGGCCGCCGTTTCTCCTTCTTCGGCCGCGAGATCTCGCGCGGCTCGGCCCGTTCCTCACGGCGGCCGGCGTAGTCGGCCCAGCCGCCGTCGCTCGAGTGGAGACCCCGGTCTTCGATCGCGAGCAGGCGGTGCGCGACCGCGTCGAGCAGCGCGCGGTCGTGCGAGACCAGGAGGACCGTTCCCGGGAACGCCTCCAGCGCCGCCTCCAGCGCCTCGCGACTCTCGAGGTCGAGATGGTTGGTCGGCTCGTCGAGGACGAGAAAGTTCGCGCCCGAGGCGACCACGAGGGCGAGCGCGAGGCGCCGCCGCTCTCCGCCGGAGAGCGCCGCGACGGGCTTCTCGTGCTCCTCCCACCCCGAGAAGAGGAACCGTCCGAGCAGGTTCTGGGCCTGGGGCCGGCGGAGCCCGGTCGCCTTCTGCGTGCACTCGAGCACGCTCACCGTCTCGTCCAGCTCCATCTCGTGCTGAGAGAAGTACGCCGGCTCGACCCCGTGGCCGAGCCGGATCCTTCCCGCGTCCGCCTCGCGCAGGCCGAGCATCGTCTCGAGCAGAGTCGTCTTCCCCGAGCCGTTCGGGCCGACCAGCGCGACGTGCTCGCTGCGCTCCAGCGCGAATCCGGTGTTGGTCAAGAGTGGTTTCTCGCCGGCCGCGAGCTCGAGGCCTTCCGCTTCGACAACGGTGCGCCCGCTCCGCGCCGGATTGAGAAAATCGAAGCCGAGCGAGCGCCGGCCGGTATCGAGCGCCTTCAGGCGTCCGACCGCCTCGCTCTTCTCCTTCTGCAGGCGCCCGATGTGCGTCAGCTTGGCCTGTGCCTGCTTGGCCTTGGTCTTTTTGTAGCGGAAGCGCTCGACGAAGCGTTCGAGCCTCGCGATGTCCTCCTGGACGCGCTCGGCGGTCTTCGCGGCATCGAGCGCGCGCGCGGCCTTCTCCCGCCGCCACACGTGCCACGGGCCCGGGAAGAAGATCGAGCGTCCGCCTGAGAGTTCGAGCACGCCGTTTGCGACCGCCTCCAGAAACCAGCGGTCGTGCGCGACGAGGATGATGCCGGCGTCGAGTGTGCGCAGCTCCTGCTCGAGCCACTCCAGGCTCTCGACGTCGAGGTGGTTCGTGGGCTCGTCGAGCAACAGAAGATCCGGGTCGCCGCCGAGCGCCCGCGCCAGCGAGGCGCGCGTCAGCTCGCCCCCCGAGAACGTCTCGAGCGGCCGGTCGAGATCCGCGTCGACGAAACCGAGGCCGCGCAGAACCGACTTGGCCCGCTCGCGCCAGGCGTAGCCGCCGGCGTGCTCGAGCCGGGCCTGGGCGTCCGAGTACCGCTGAAGAGTGGCGGCGTCGTGCCGGCCTTGCGCCATTGCCTCCTCGAGGTTCCGCAGTTCCTCTTCGGCTGCGATCAGGTCTGTCGCGCCGGACAACGAGTACTCGCGCAGCGTCAACCCTTGCTCGAGCGGCGGGCGCTGATCGTGCAGCGCGACGCGGGTCCCCTTGGAGAAGACGAGATCTCCCCTGACTCCGTCCTGGTCGCCCTCCCCGTTGAGGATCCGGAGCAGCGTCGTCTTGCCGGCGCCGTTCGGGCCGGCGAGCGCGATCCGGTCGCGGCGCTCGACCTTGAACGAGACGCTGTCGAACAGCAGGCCGCCGGAGAGCTCCTTGCGGAGATTGTTGGCGATGACGAGGGCCATCGCGTTACAGCGTAGGCGGAACTACGCCGACGGTTCAGCCACGACCACGGTGGCCGCCCGGCCTCGGCTCGGGCTTGCGGTGCGGGTGCCCCGGAAGAGCGCCCTCATGCGCCAGCGGCCGACTGCCGGCGGGCGCCAGACGATCCCGGTCTTTCCACTCGCGCCGAGCCGGAGCCTGAACAGCTTGTGGAACTGCCAGCCGGTAAGCGGATCGAAGCGGTCGATCTGAAGCCGGACCGCGCCCGCAGGACTGAACTCGACGGAGACGCCGATCGAGACCGAACGGCCCGGAGGGACGGTCGCGACCCGCTGGCCGTCGACCGTCACGGTCGTCGTCGTCAGCCGGCGCTCGAGGAGCGAAAGGCGATAGCTGCCGCGGGCGAAGTTGCCGGCCCGAACGGCGACGAAGTACCGGCCCGGCAACAGGCGGTTGGTAAACGGGCCGGCGCCGCTCGTCGAGCCTTTCCGGCGCCCGGTTTCACTCAGCAGCACGAGGCCGAACGATTCCGGGCCGCGGAGGGTGAGCGTGACATCGCTTTCGTCGGGCACCCGGAAGCGGTATAGGTCGACGACGTCGATCCGGTTCGCCGAGAGCGAGCCTCTGCGGGTCTGAAGGTTCTGGATCGGCATGCCGGGCGCCCGGTCGTCCGGGCCGGCGAGAGCTGCCTGGAGGTGGTAGCGCTGGGGTCTCGGTCGCGTGCCGTTCGCGGTCACGAGGAGCGCGTAACGCCCGCCGCCGCGCGGCCCCGGTGTGTACGCGAAGTAGCCGCCGCAGCGCAGGACGTGGATCGGCTGCGAGCCGGTGAACGATCGGGTTCGAGGCTTGTACACCGACAGCGTGACGCACCGGCCGCGGGCCGGCACGAGGTTCATCCGGTACTCGACGCCGGGCTGCATGCGCAGCGACCAAGCGTCGTCGAAGTCCGAGAGCGCGTCGACCGAGGAGCGAACCCCGCGAGGCGGTAGCGGCGTGCCCGGCGGCCTCGACGACGGCTCCGGCCGGAACAGCCTGAACCGGAACGGGCCGTCGGCCGACGCGGGCAACCGGGCGACCTCGATCAGGTAGGTCGTGCCGCGCTCGGCGACGAACGACAGCGCGGCCCTGCCCTGCGCATCGGTTCCCATGCAGGCCTGTCCGATGAGCTGCGAGCGCACGACCTTGAACACGGCCACGAAGCCATCGAGGTCGCCGCCCGCGTCGAAGCGAAAGACGAGACGACCGGGCTCGGCGCCGGACAGCCGGTACCACAGGTTGCCGTCCGTGTTGCCGCAATAGCCTCTCGGATCCGTCGGCTCGGTCGTCGCACCGGTTGTGGACCCCGAGACGGTGGAGGGAACGTCGATGGGCGTTGCGTTCGCGCGGTTGTCGTTGGGCGGGCCCGCCCCGATGGCGCTCGTCGGCAGCGCAAGCAGGCCGACCACCGCGAGACCAATAGCCACTTTTGGCACGAGCCTCATCGGTGCCGAATCTAGTCCCATCGCGGCGAGGATTCAACGGGTCGCAAGAGATCCGAACTCGATTCGAACAGCTTGCTAACGAGGGCTACGAAGCGCCGCGGGCGCGAGCCACTCGCCGACCGCGCGGGCGACGTAGTCCGGCGCGTCCTCGAGCATCCAATGCCGCGCGCCCTCGACTCGATGGATCTCGGCGCTTGGGACGACCCGCTCGAACCGCTCGAGGTCCGGACGCCGCTCCTCGGCCTTCTCCGGCGGCTGCGTCGCCGCGAGCAGGAGCACCGGGACGCGCGTTCGCCCCAGCTCGGGGATCACCGGCGCCGGCGGCGCTTCGTGGACGCCGTGGATCGCAGCGGCGTACACGTCGGGTCCCATGATCGAGACGATCCTGCCGTTCTCATCGCGGTAGGCGTCACGCACGACCGCTTGGATGCTCGACGTCCAGCGGCCAAAGGCGGCTTTCGCCTCTTCGTCGACGGCTTCCCAGCTGTCGAAGCTCCAGGAGGGCTGGCTGCGCCAGTACTCGCGCAGCTCGTCGAGCGACAGCCCCTGCTCGCCGTAGTCGAAGTAGCGGCCGTCGACGAGAACGAGTCCGCTCAGCCGCTCGGGATGCGTGACGGCGAAATGAACGCCGACGTTGGCGCCCCACGACGAGCCCATCCAGACGAATCGCTCCAGGCCAAGCTCGTCCGCGAGATGTTCCGCGAGCTCGACCAGCCGCGGCATCTCGTACCGCTCGTCTGGCAGGCGCGGTGAGCGTCCGAAACCCGGCGCGTCGACCGCGAGTACGTGGGCGCCGTACTCGGAGACGAGCGTCGGCGCAACCTCGATCGGCTGGAGCGCAGTGTGGTCGCCGAGCGCGTGCCAGAACAGCACCGGCCGCCCTTTCTCGCCCCATTCGAGGAGATGCAACTCCGTGTCGCCGACGCGGACTGTCCGCTCCTTCACGTGTTCCACCGCTCGAGCACCGCCGTCTCCCGCTCGAAGCCGAGCACGCTGATCGAGGCGTTCCCGAGCCCGAACAGACGACCCGCCTGCGGTTCCAGGCCGAGCCAGCGCGCGGCGAGGACGCGCAGGACGTGGCCGTGCGAGAAGAGAAGGGCATCGCCGTCCGCGTCGCGCACCCGCGCGATCACCCGATCGACGCGGCCGGCGACCTGCTCGGCCGTCTCCCCGTCGGGCGCGCCGCCCGTCCAGATAGTCCAGCCGGGCTGCTCCTGACGGATCTCGGCGGTCGTCCGGCCCTCGTAGTCACCGTAGTCCCACTCCTTCAGGTCGTCGGTCTGCTCTGCCTGCGGGAAGCCGGCCAGCCTCGCCGTCTCCGCGGCCCGCTGCAACGGGCTCGTCAGCACGACCACGAACTCGTGACCCGCGAGCCTCGCGCCCAGCAGCTCGGCCTTTCGCCTCCCGTCATCGGTCAGCGGGATGTCCGTCGTGCTGGTGTGCTGCAGGGTGATGTTCCACTCGGTCTCGCCGTGGCGGACGAGGAAGACCCTGCTTAGCGCGGTCCCGGCTGACGTCCGAGCGGTTCGACCGGTCATTTCAGACGGACGCACAGGCAAAGCCAGCGCGTCCTGAAATCGGCGCCCCAAGCGTCGCCTTAGGGCGACGCCACCTTCGTCTCTGCGCCGACCAGCGAGCGCGCGGCGGCGGCGATGTGCTCGGCGTCGATTCCCGCGTCGGCGAGCAGCTCAGCCGGCTTGCCCGAGCCGGGCATCTCGCGCACTGCGAGCTGGACCACCCGCGGCTTGTCCTCGGAGTCGGCGAAGGCCGACAGGACTGCCTCGCCGAGACCGCCCTCGGGCCAGTGGTCCTCGACGGTGATCAACCGCCCTCCGGTCGCCTCGGCGGCCGTTTGCAGCGCCTCCGCGTCGATCGGCTTGACCGAGTAGGCGTCGATCACGCGCGCAGAGACGCCTCCTTCCGCCAAGGCGTCGGCGGCCTTGAGCGCCTCGTGCACGGTGATTCCGGCCGCAACGATCGCCACCTCGTCCTCGTCCGAGGAGCGCAGCACCTTGGAGCCACCCAGCTCGAACTCCTCATCCGGGTCGTAGATGACGGGGGTGTCGGCCCGCGTCGTGCGCAGGTACGAGATCCCGTCCAGGCCCGCCATCAGGCGTACGAGCTTCACGGTCTCGTTGCCGTCGCAGGGGTACAGGACCTTCGATCCGTGCACGGCCCGGAAGGCCGCGAGATCCTCGAGGCCCATCTGCGAGGGGCCGTCCTCGCCGATCGAGACGCCGGCGTGCGACCCGCAGAGCCTGATGCTCGCCCGGCTGACGGCCGCCATGCGAACGAAGTCGTGGGCGCGTGTCTGGAACGCGGCGAACGTGGACGCAAACGGTTTCCAGCCGAGCACCTGCAGTCCCACGGACGCGGCCACCATCTGCTGCTCTGAGATGTACATCTCGAAGTACCGCTCCGGATGCGCGTCGCGGAAGATCTCCGCATAGGTCGAGTTCGAGACCTCGCCGTCGAGCGCGACGACGTCGCCCCGCTCGCTGCCGACTGCG
>JBIOYJ010000206.1:0-3171 GCA_044870105.1 Gaiellaceae bacterium
CTCCTCGAGCGGCGGCACCGCCTGCTCCTCCGCCCAGCTCGTGAGCCCCCGGACCCAGAAGTCGTCGTCCTCGTCGAAGCTCTTCTCCGCGCCCTTGGCCAGGTAGTCGCGTCGCCGCTTGAGGCGCTGCTCGAGCGCAGCCAGCTGCTCGTCGCGGTCGACGTCGATCCGCTCGTACTCGGCCCGCACCTTGTCCTCGAGGTCGGCCAGGTCCTTCTGGCGCGCCTCCTTGTCCACCTGCGTGACGATCGAGGCCGCGAAGTAGAGGACCTTCTCGAGCTCGCGCGGGGCGATGTCGAGCAGGTAGCCGATCCGGCTCGGAACACCCTTGAAGAACCAGATGTGCGAGACCGGCGCGGCCAGGTCGATGTGACCCATGCGCTCGCGCCGTACCTTCTGCCGCGTCACCTCGACGCCGCAGCGCTCGCAGATGATCCCCTTGTAGCGAACGCGCTTGTACTTGCCGCAGTAGCACTCCCAGTCCTTCGTCGGACCGAAGATGCGCTCGCAGAAGAGGCCGTCACGCTCGGGCTTGAGCGTGCGGTAGTTGATCGTCTCGGGCTTCGTCACCTCTCCCGAGGACCAGTCGCGGATCTGCTTCGACGAGGCGAGGCCGATCCGAATTGCGTCGAAATCGTTGATGTCGATCAAGTTGCTCCCTTACTCCTCAATTTCCAGATCGGCTAGATCGGCTTCGCCGGTGGGGCCGGCCTGCTCCTTGGCTTCTTCCTTGGCGGCGTCTTTCTCGGATACCTCCACGTCCGAGAGATCGCCGAGCTGCTCGTCGGCCGGCAGGCTCAGCTCGCCGTCCTGGTCGACGCGCTCCTGTCCTTCCTCGACCTCCTGCGCATCCGCCGGCCGCGCCGCGGCGCGCAGCGAGCCGGGCGAGAGGTCGATGCCGAGCTCCTCCGCCGCGCGCAGCAGCTCGTCGTCCTCCTCGCGCACCTCGACCTCCTTGCCCTCGTCGGAGAGGACGTGGATGTCGAGTGCGAGCGACTGCATCTCCTTCAGCAGCACCTTGAAGGACTCGGGGATCGAGGGCTCGGCGATGTTCTCGCCCTTGACGATCGCCTCGTAGGCCTTCACGCGTCCGACCGTGTCGTCGGATTTGATCGTGAGCATCTCCTGAAGCGTGTAGGCCGCGCCGTACGCCTCCAGCGCCCAGACCTCCATCTCGCCGAAGCGCTGTCCGCCGAACTGCGCCTTGCCGCCCAGCGGCTGCTGCGTGACGAGCGAGTAGGGGCCCGTGCTCCGCGCGTGGATCTTGTCGTCCACGAGGTGGAGCAGCTTCAGGATGTACATGTAGCCGACGGTGATCAGCTGCTCGTAGGCCCCGCCGGTCTTGCCGTTGAAGAGGCGCGCCTTGCCCGAGCAGCGGCGCCCGGCCGGCTGCTTCTCGTCGACGATGAACTTGACGGGCGAGTCGGGATTCGCCTTCGCCCACTCGATCAACGCGTTGTCGACGTCTTCTTCGGTCGCGCCGTCGAAGACGGGCGAGGCGATCGCCTGCGGGCCGCCGTCGGGGCCGGCGCCGTTCTCGTCGAAGACGCCGTGCGCGACGGCCCAGCCGAGGTGGGTCTCGAGGATCTGGCCGATGTTCATCCGGCTCGGGACGCCGAGCGGATTCAGCACCACGTCAACGGGTGTGCCGTCCTCGAGGAACGGCATGTCCTCCTCGGGCACGATCTTCGCGATCACGCCCTTGTTGCCGTGGCGCCCGGCGAGCTTGTCCCCCTCGGCGATCTTGCGCTTCTTCGCCACGTAGACGCGGACAAGCTCGTTGACGCCCGGCGAGAGGTCGTCGCCGGCCTCGCGCGAGAACGTCTTGACGTCGATCACCTTGCCGCCCTCGCCGTGGGGAACCTTGAGCGAGGTGTCGCGGACCTCCCGTGCCTTCTCCTTGAAGATGGCGCGGATCAGCTTCTCCTCCGCCGTCAGCTCGGTCTCGCCCTTCGGCGTCACCTTGCCGACGAGCAGGTCGCCCGAGCCGACCTCGGCCCCGATGCGCACGATCCCGCGCTCGTCCAGGTCCTTCAGCGACTCCTCGGAGCGGTTCGGGATGTCGCGCGTGATCTCCTCGTCGCCCAGCTTCGTCGAGCGGGCGTCGATCTCGTACTCGTGGATGTGGATCGAGGAGAGCACGTCCTCCTTGACCAGCCGCTCGGAGATGACGATCGCGTCCTCGAAGTTGAAGCCCTCGAACGGCATGTAGGCGACGAGCATGTTCGCGCCGAGCGCGAGCTCCCCGTCGTCGGTCGAGGAGCCGTCCGCGAGCACCTGCTCCGCCTTGACCCGGTCGCCCAGTCCGACGATCGGCTTCTGGTGGATCAGGGTGCCCTGGTTCGAGCGCATGAACTTGGTCAGGTCGTAGGTGTCCTTGCCGTCCTTGGTGTCGACGACGATCTTCTCGGCGTCGACGTCGACGACCGTTCCCGGCTGCTCGGCCAGGACGACGTCGCCCGTATCGATGGCGGCGCGGTACTCGAGCCCGGTGCCGATCAGCGGCGCTTGCGTGATCATCAGCGGCACCGCCTGGCGCTGCATGTTTGCGCCCATCAGCGCGCGGTTCGCGTCGTTGTGCTCCAGGAACGGGATCAGCGCCGTCCCGACCGAGACGATCTGGGCCGGCGCGACGTCCATGTAGTCGACCTGCTTCGCCGTCGCCGTCACCGCCTCGCCGGCGGCCGAGCGGCACAGCACCTGGTTGCCGAGAAACCGGCCGGTCTTCTCGTCGACCGGGGCGTTCGCCTGGGCGATCGTGAACTGCATTTCCTCGGCGGCGTCGAGGTAGACGATCTCGTCGGTGACCTTGCCGTCCTTGACCACGCGGTACGGGGTCTGGACGAACCCGAACTCGGACACCGTCGCGTAGGAGGCGAGCGAGCCGATCAGGCCGATGTTCGGCCCCTCCGGCGTCTCGATCGGGCACATGCGGCCGTAGTGCGTCGGGTGCACGTCGCGCACCTCGATCGGCGCGCGCTCGCGCGTGAGCCCGCCGGCACCGAGCGCCGACAGGCGCCGCCGGTGGGTCAGGCCTGCGAGCGAGTTCGTCTGGTCCATGAACTGCGACAGCTGCGAGGAGCCGAAGAACTCCTTCAGCGCCGCCACGACCGGGCGGATGTTGATGATCGTCTGCGGCGTGATCGTGTCGACGTCCTCGGTCGTCATCCG
>JBIOYJ010000207.1:0-5914 GCA_044870105.1 Gaiellaceae bacterium
ACGCGGACCGCGGCCGCCGCCCGCTTCCTGGGCTACCTCGGCGTCTTCGCCACCGTCTAGAACCGGGGAGCCGGCCCTCGCGGCATCGCGTCGGCTCGGGCTGCTCATAAAGCCGCTGTCGGCACGGTCCGGCGCCTCCCCCGAAAGGCTCAATCCGGCTAGCCCTGCGGATGGGTCGGGCGCACGGGAACTCCGTTAAAGAAGAGCGAGGGATGTGGTGCTTCGTCGGCTTGCGGGCGAAGCCACGCGCAAAAGCGACGTAAGGGGGTCTCACCTTGAGGGGGACGACGGGATTCGGAGCGACGGAGCCGTGCACGCGACGGCGAAGCATGAGCGCAATCGCGGTCGTGCTCGGCATCTTGGCGGCGCTCGCGCTTCCCTCTCTCGCCCGCGCGAACGAGGCGGCGAATATCGATCAGTGCCGAAACGGGACGGTGTCCGACCCTGTCGTCTGCGCGGGCAGCGCCTGGGTCAACGGCAACCTCGGCGAGACGAACTCGCACTACCGCGAAGGAGAGTCGGTGCCGTTCCGCGCCACGCTCACGGGCATCGACACGTCTGTCGCTTCGCACTCGGTCGTCGTCGAGTACGACACGCTGCAAAGCGAGAAGCACGCCTACGACTACCTGACGGCTTTCGACCGAACCGAGACGCTGGCCGACCCAACGACGGGTCTCGGCACGCTCGCGAAGGGCAATTGCTTCCCGATTCCGGTTGACCTGCTCCTCGCGTTCACGAATCCGGGATCGACGCAGGTCCAGGGCTGCATTCAGATCTGGAACGGAACGATTACAGGTCTCTCGTACGGCGTCGCCGACGCGAGCGACAAGCGATCGCTCACGATCACCTTCAGCGCTTCGGATCCCACCGTGTTGGTTGCCTGGGGCGGCCATGTCGCGTCGCAAATCGACTGGGGGCTGGGAAACAGCGCGAGCGCGATCTCCGGGTCGCCGTACCACATGCGCCTGCTCTCGATCGACAGCTCCCAGCTCGGCAACCAGGACCGCTCGATCAAGGCATCGGCGATCCTGCCGATCCCACCCAACTTCACGACGCAGGCGAACCCGAGCGCGATCAGCCTCGGGCAGCCGGTCACCGACACCGCCACGCTCTCGGGCTCGAACGGCGCCGTCACCGGAACCGTGACCTTCTTCGTCTGCGGCCCCGCGGGATCGAATCCCGACTGCACCTTCGGCGGGACGAAGATCGGCGACGCGAAGACGATCGTCGCCGGCGCGGCGGTCTCGGACCCCTTCGTGCCGAGCGCGTCCGGCAACTACTGCATCCGGGCGGAATACGCCCCGGACTCGACAGCTCCGTACTCGCCGAGCGTCCACACCGACCTCACGGCCGAGTGCTTCAGCGTCAGCAACCCGAGCCTTACCGTCACGAAGACGGCCGACGCGGCCTCGGTCAGCGCGGGCGACCAGATCGGCTTCACGATCGAGGTCGGGAACCCGGGGCCGGGCACGGCGCTGGGAGTCAGCCTCTCCGATCCGCTGCCCGCAGGCGCGGGCATCAGCTGGTCGATCGACGCCACCGCGAGCGATTCCGGCTGCTCGATTGCTTCCAACACGCTCAGCTGCAGCTTCGGCGACGTCGGTCCCACGCAAACGCGCCACGTCCACATCATTTCGCCGACCACCGCCGCGAGCTGCAAGGCGTACTCGAACACGGCGACGGCACAAGCGACCAACAATGCGTCCGTTCAGGCATCCGCACGGGTCGGCGTCGATTGCCCGAACCTCGCGCTCACGAAGGTCGCCGACGCGGAGACGGTCTCGGCGGGTGACCAGATCGGGTTCACGATTACCGTCACCAACAACGGCGCAGGCACCGCGAAGGCGGTCAGCGTCTCTGATCCGCTCCCGGCCGCTTCAGGCACGAGTTGGTCGATCGATGCGGCGAATTCGACCGGCGACTGGACGGTCGGGGGCGGCACGCTCACCCTCGCTCCCACCGACCTCGCGCCGAGCGCGACGGTGCAGGTCCACGTTGTCTCGCCGACGACGAAGGACACCTGTGGGACGGTCAACAACGAGGCGGATCTCGTCTCGACGAACGGCGGCTCATTGCAGGCTTCGGCCTCGGTCGCGGTCAACTGCGGAGAGATCGGGCTGACGAAGACCGCTGACGCCGAGACCGTGTCGGCCGGCGACGAGATCGGCTTCACGATCAGCGTCCACAACGGCGGCACCGGGACCGCGCGCGGAGTCTCCGTCTCGGACACGCTGCCCACGAACGGCGGCCTCGACTTTTCCGTCGATTCCGCGAACAGCGATGCCGGCTGCTCGATCGCGGCCGGCGCGCTGACGTGCGACTTCGGCGATCTGGCGCCGTCCGCGACCCGTAGCGTCCACCTCGTCTCGCCGACGACCTCCGCGAGCTGCGGCGCCGTCGCGAACACCGCTTCCGTGACGACGACGAACGACGGTGCGGCGCAGGACTCGGCGTCGGTCACCGTCGATTGCCCTGACGTGAGCGTGCAGAAGACCGCAGCGGCCGGAACGATCGACGCCGGCGAAGCGGCCGGCTTCACGATCGTCGTCTCGAACGCCGGCCCCGGCGTTGCCCGGAACGTCACGCTCGCCGATCCGCTTCCCGCCGGAGTGAGCTGGGACGACGACAGCGCCGACTGCTCGATCGCAGCCGGCGTGCTCGACTGTTCCTTCGGCGATCTCGCGGCCGGCGCCGAGCGCGTCGTCCACGTCACCGGAGACACCGGCCCGGCCGACTGCGGCGTGCTGCACAACACGGCGACCGCCTCGGCGACCAATGAAGGGGAGCAAGCGCTCGAGAACAACGGCGACACGGCCGAGCTGGAGGTCGACTGCCCGGACGTCAAAGTCGTCAAGACCGCCGACGACGCGTCGGTCAGCGCCGGCGATCCCATCGGGTTCACGATCACCGTCTCGAACCTCGGGCCCGGCGCGGCCCACGATGTCGAGGTCGATGACCAGCTGCCCGCGAGCGGCGGGCTCCAGTTTTCGACCGACGACCAGAGCGACGCTGGCGTCTGCTCGCTGAACGTTGCGGGGACGGAGCTGCACTGCTCCAAGGCGGTCCTCCCGGCCGGTGCGAGCTTCAGCGTCCACCTCGTCAGCCCGACGAGCAAGGACAGCTGCGGCGAGGTCGTCAACACGGCGACCGCGTCGGCCTCGAACGAACCCGAGAGCGAGAGCGCGAACAACAGCGACGACGCCACCACCAGGGTGGACTGCGCCGGGATCTCGATCTCGAAAGAGGCCGATGAGCCCTCCGTCAGCGCGGGCGATGAGCTCGGCTTCACGATCACCGCCACGAATGCGGGGCCCGGCACGGCGTTCGACGTTCACGTCGACGACGTGCTCCCGCAGAAGGCGGGACTCGAGTTCTCGATCGCCGACCAGAGCGACGCGGGCGTCTGCTCGCTGAACGCGGCCGGTACGGAGCTCCACTGCGCCAAGGACCGCCTGGCGGCGGGAGCGAGCTTCAGCGTTCACGTCGTCTCCGCGACCAGCGCGGAGACCTGCGGTCCGACCGAGAACACGGCGTCGGTCGCGACGAGCAACGACGGCGAGGACTCCGACTCGGCCACAGTGGTCGTCCACTGCCCCGACCTGAAGGTGGTGAAGACGGCCGACGCCGAGCGCGCCGACGCCGGTGACACGGTCGGGTTCACGATCACCGTCTCGAACATCGGCAGCGGCGTCGCGCGCGGCGTGACGCTGCACGACCCGCTCCCGGCGGGGATCAGCTGGACAGTCGCCGGCGAGGGCTGCTCGATCGCGCAAGGCACCCTCGACTGCTCGTTCGGGGATATCGCGCCGGCGGGCACGCGCACAGTCCACGTCAGCGGTAAGAGCGCGCCGAAGGATTGCGGCACCCTTCAGAACACCGCGGTCGCATCGGCGACGAACGAGGCTGAAGAGGATCTCGAGAACAACGACGAGAGCGCTTCGATCACGGTCGACTGTCCTGCGCTCCGCGTCGTCAAAACCGCCGACGCGCCCGTCGTCAAGGCCGGCGCGCAGCTTGGTTTCACGATCACGGTCTCGAGCGGCGGCCCCGGCACGGCGAAGGACGTGCGCGTCAGCGACACGCTGCCGTCGAACGGCGGTCTGAGCTTTTCGATTGACGCCGCGAAGAGCGACTCCGGCTGTGCGATCGCCGGCGGCACGCTCAGCTGCTCGTTCGGCGACCTCGCAAGCGGCCAGAGCCGGTCGGTGCACATCGTCTCGGGAACGACGACGGCGACGTGCGGCACCGTTGCGAACACGGCGTCGGCCACCAGCTCGAACGGTGGTTCCGGTAGCGCGTCGAGCTCCGTGACCGTCACCTGCCCGGTGATCGACCTGGCGATCACGAAGACCGACAGCCCGGACCCGGTCCTCGTCGGCGACCAGCTCACGTACACGCTGGTGGTGACGAACAACGGGCCCGACCCCGCGACGAACGCCGTGGTCACCGACTCGCTTCCGTCCGAGGTCACCTTCGTCTCCGCGACGTCGTCGCAGGGCACTTGCTCCGCCGCGAATCCCGTGACGTGCCACCTCGGCACCGTGCCCGTAGGCGCAACCATCACGATCGTGGTGGTCGTCAAGGCGAACGTGGCGGGCAAGATCACGAATACGGCTGTCGTCGCCGGCGTGGAGCCGGAAAGCACGACGGCAAACAACACCGCGTCCGCTGACACGGTCGTCAACGGGCCGCGCACGCCGCCGGTTTGCTACCGGATCACGGTTCGACCAAGGTCGCTGATCGTCGGTCGACGAACGCTCGTGCGCATCGCGGTGCACGCGGGACGGCGGGCAATCGTAGGCGCGTCGGTCGTGCTCCGGGGCGCGGGGATCCAGAAGGCCGTGGTCACCCGCCGAGGCGGCATGGCTCGCTCGTTCGTCCGGCCGAAGCGCCCCGGAATCGTCCAGGTGCGAGTCGCGAAGCACAGGTCCTGCGCGACACAGGAGATCGCCGTCATGGGCGCGTTCGTGCCGCGATTCACGGGCTGACCGACTTCCCGAGCTGACGCACGCCTGAAGTTCGGCGCGCGTCTGGCTGGAACGACGCTGCCGCCGTCGGTGTACGAGAGGCGTCTGACAAGGAGGCAGCATGCATCGCCCAGTCCTCGTCACCGTCGTTCTCGGGGTCACAGTCGCGCTCGCGGCCTCCGTCGCCCGCTCCGAGCGCACGGTGCCGACCAAGGTGCGCAACGGCAAGATCTCTTTCTGGAGCGATCGCGCCTTCGGCGGCCGCGCCCAGGTGTTCGTGATGAACTCCGACGGCACGCGCCAGCGTCGCCTGACGAGCCTCTTCTCCGCCAAGCGCGGCGACTTCTCTGCCGACGGCCGCAGGCTCGTTCTCGACGGACGCGCTCGCGCCTCGCTCTCGGACTTCGACATCTTCGTCATGAATGCCGACGGCACCAGGCTGCGGCGGCTGACGCGCGGGCCGGCACGTGACACGCAGGCATCGTGGTCGCCCGACGCGCGCCTTGTCTCGTTCGTCCGGGTACGCACTCCGAACTCGGCGCCGTCGATCTGGATCGTCCGCGCGGACGGGAGCGGCGCGCATCGCGTCGCCGGCGGCGGTTCCGCCGCTTGGTCTCCGGACGGGAAGCGGCTTGCGGTCGGCGGTTTCGGCCTCACCATCATGAATCCGGACGGCAGCGACAGAAGGACGATCGTCTCAGGCGAGACGGAGGTGGCGGGCTGGTCTGCCAACGGACGCCGCGTCCTCTTCACGAGCTACCGCGACGGCAACGCCGAGGTCTACCTCGTCGCGGCCAACGGCGGCGGACTCCGGCGCCTGACCCGAAAAGCCGGCGAGGACTACGCCGCCGACTTCGCGCCCGACGGGAGCAAGATCCTCTTCTCGAGCGACCGAACCGGTCTCAGGCAGGTCTACGTGATGAACCTCGACGGCTCAGGCGTGAGGA